>JALYJX010000057.1:0-9651 GCA_030775065.1 Gemmatimonadota bacterium
GTACGAGCTCAACCTCGAAATTGAAGCCGGTCGCCGCCAGCAGCCGCGCCACTGTCTCGAGGGTAGGACTGGTTTTGCCGCGCTCCACTCGCGCGACGACCGACTGCGCGGTTCCGGCACGGCGGGCGAGCTCGCGCTGAGTGAGGGCGGCCCGCGTTCTGGCCTCTTGAAGCAGTTGCGCCCAGTTGTTGTTGATAGCGTTCATGCTATCATGATAGCGATGTAGCTATCGCGATGCAAGGCACGCAGGCCCACCAATCAGGCTTGGCCGGTCGCTCCGACGTGCTTTCGGATCCGCGCGATTTCTTTCGCCTTCGGCGAATGCAGCGCCTCGTAAAGATCCCAGCCCTGCTGGGCGTTCATCCAGAACTGAGCGGAGACTCCAAGGAACCGCTCGAGCCGAAGCGCAGTCTCCGGAGTCACCCCGCGCTTGCCGTTGATGAGCTCATTTACCCTGGCGAACGTGACGCCAATCCCTTGGGCCAGCGCGCTCTGGGTGATGCCCATGGGCTTGAGAAACTCCTCGAGCAAGAGCTCGCCCGGATGTGTGGGCGGGCGATGGGTGGGAATGCGAACCATACCGACTCTCCTCAATAAATACCGACGTGGTACCTGTTATTACCCGACGATGCTGCCGGACTGCCGCCCGTACCGCTCAGTGGTAGTCCGTTATCTCAACATCTTCCGCGTCATTGCCAGTCCATCGAAAGCAAATACGGAACTGGTCGTTGATGCGGATGCTGTGCTGTCCCTCCCGGTTGCCCTTCAACGGCTCAAGACGATTGGCTCGCGGAATCCGCAGGTCTTCAAGCTTCGCCGTGTAATTGAGCACGTTCAGCTTTCTCCAACCGATAAGATGAAGTTGCGAGGGTAGAACCTTGCTTGCCGCCTTCGAGTTCTCGCCATTGAAGATATCTTCCGTGCCTTTATCCCTAAACGACCGAATCAATTTCGACTCGCAAAAGATATTATCCTAATATATCGGAGAGCGATATAAATTCAAGTTCGGTCTTGCAAGGTAAATGAAGTCCAACTCAGGTGGTTACCGGTGCCGCGCCGGAAGGCATGCCAACGCTCGTAGGCATTACCCTATGCAATTGATTGTTAGACGTTTAGGCGAGCATCGCGCTAGCTTAGAGCAACCAGCAGATCGAGGCTCCCCGTGCAGATCCAGTTGACAGCCGTTTTCCAAAAGGTGCCCGAGGGCTACATAGGGTTCGTCGAGGAGCTCCCTGGCGACAATACCCAAGGCGGCACGCTCGATGAAACTCGCGAGAACCTGAGTGAGGCGGTCACGCTCGTCCTCGTAGCGAACCGAGAGCTTGCCGAGGAGAAGCTTCGCGGTAGGGACGTCATCCGGGAGCCCCTGCGGCTGACTGGCTGACCCAACGCGCGCCGGTGAGGCGGACCGACTTGCTCCGCCACCTCGAGGGCCACGGGTGCGAGTTTCTGAGAGAGGGCGGCAGCCACACGATCTACGTGAACCGGCATGCGCGGAAGACGACCAGTGTCCCGCGACACCGCGAAATCAAGGAGTTCCTCGCGAAGATCTATCGGGACCTCGACGTCCCAGAGCCATGATGTCTGACGTTGCCTCCAGTCTGACGGGCGGTCACGAACGACGCAGGCCTCGCCACCGGTCTGACGGCATGCGCCCGCCGGGCAATGAACTCTCGTTCGATGCAGACGAAATGACTTGTACAGGACGGGCATAGATGCTTACAGGCGAAAGTTCGCGATCAGATCGACCGCATCTGGGACGCATTCCAGTCCGGCGGCGTCTCCAAACCTCTGGAGGTGATCGAGCAGATCACCTACCTGCTCTTCATCAAGTGGCTTGACGATCTGGAAACCTTCGAGGAGCGGGAGGCGACGCGGCTCGGCGCCGAGATGGAGCGGCGCATCTTCCCCAAGGGGAAGGACGCGAGGAAGCGCCCGTACAAGGACCGCCGCTGGTCGAACCTCCGGCAGCTCGAGCCCAAGACGATGTACGAGGTCGTCTCCGAGCAATCTTTGCGTTTCTCCGCACGCTCGGCGGCGAAGGCTCGACGTACGCGCGGTACATGAAGGATGCGCGGTTTACCGTTCCAACGCCGGCGCCTTGGCTACCCCTTCCCATCGGAATTGCCTGTGCGGCCAAATGGTTGTCGCAAGGGCAAGGAGTGCTCCGCGACGACATCGTCAAGCATGACTGGCAAAGAGGAGCCTCAAGAATGCTCTTTGTGAAAGATTTTACGTGGGTTCACACCAAGTGAGCGCCACCATCCATCGCTTGGCGATTGAGCGATTCCGCGGGATAAAAAAACTCTCGTGGCTTCCCGGCAAGGGAGTAAATGTCATTCTCGGCGGTGGCGATGTTGGAAAGACCACCATTCTCGACGCCATCGGGCTTCTGTTCAGTCCTAACAATTCCTCGATGCTGTTCGACAGTGACTACTATGACCGGAACATTGGCGAGGACTTCAGCATTGAGGCCGTCGTCGCTCTGCTGCCGACGGAAGGCATCAACTATCAGACCAGTCCCTCCTGGCCGTGGCATTGGAACGGCACCGAAGCTGTCGTGCCTAGCGAGGCGGATGAGGGAACAAGCAATGATCCAGTTTATCGTTTGCGAGTGCGAGGCACACCGGAGCTCGAACTGAGTTACGAAATCGTTCAGCCTGATGACGCCTCGGCAAACCTTTCCGTGAGTCTGCGGCGCGCTATCGGCCTCGTGCGCCTAAGCGGGGACGATCGCAATGACCGCGACCTCCGGCTTGTTCAGGGCTCGGCTCTCGATCGCCTGCTATCAGACAAAGGCCTGAGATCGCGCCTTGCTGGTGCAATTGGCGACAGCAACGTGAAGGAAAGACTCAACGACAGTGCTAAGGCCGCACTCACAACCCTCAATGACGTCTTTCAGGATAAGGCACTGCCGAGGATGCTCGATCTCGGATTCTCAGGGAGTCCCGGACTGTCAATCACGGCTCTAATAGGACTCACTGCCGAACGCGCTGGCGTGCAGTTGCCCCTTGCAAGCTGGGGAGCCGGGACGCGTCGGTTCGCAGCACTCGCCATTGCGCAACAAAACCAGGGCGAAGCCCCGATCACGCTTGTCGATGAAATTGAACGCGGACTGGAGCCTTATAGGCAATGGTCACTTATGGAAACGCTGCAAGCAGGCGCATCGCAAGTATTCGTCACCACACACAGTCCATCAGCCATTGCAGCGGCGTCGAACGCGCACATTTGGTACGTAGACCACGTGGGAAGCATAGCCCGACTCGATGCCACGAGCATCGAACGACATCGTAAGCATGATCCTGAAACATTCCTCGCGCGTCTCACGATTGTTGCCGAAGGTGCCACAGAGTTCGGGTTCGTGACCGCTCTTCTTGAGCGAGCCGTTCCCTCATCATTGAGGCAGTACGGAATCCACGTTAGCGACGGAACGGGACACGAGTCGACCTTGAATCTCCTTGAGGCTCTCGCTTCCGGCGGTCTGCTTTTCGGTGGTTTTGTCGACGAAGAACAGGGAAAATATCCAGTGCGCTGGCAGAAGGTCCGCCAGGTCCTTGGAACACTCCTCTTTCGCTGGGCATCCGGTTGTATCGAGGAGAACGTGATTAGTGTCCTGCCTGATGACATGTTCGAAGCACTCTTGACAGATCCAACGAATGACAAGACAGGCATGCGGTTACGGACGCTTGCGGACAGGATTGGGATTCGGGAGACGGATTTCGAATCCATCAGAGCGCATGCTGGGCCTGGACTAAGAGCATTGATCCTTCAGGCTGCGCTCGGAACGGTTCCGAATGACACGTCAGTGGACAAGAAGGCATATCTGGCGCACGCTCAGACTTGGTTCAAGTCTGCCGGTGGTGGCCGTGAACTCGCCGAAAAAGTCTTTCGCCTCGGCGTGTGGAATCAATTGCATCCGCAGCTAATGCCGTTTTGCAACGCTGTCCGGGGAGCCGTTGGTCTTGCAGAGCTTGACGATCTCCCGCCGTGAGCGAGGATAGCGTGCGTGCTGCCCTTCGATCCGATGCGCCGTTGGTAGTGGTGGAGGCCCCAGCAGGATGCGGGAAGACCTACCAGGGTGCGGACTATGCACGCGAACTAGCGATTTCTGACACGAGCACGCGACTCCTCATCATGACGCATACCCACGCGGCATGTTCCGCGTTCGCAGATCACATCAAGGGGGTAGGATCTCGCGTTGAGATCCGCACGATAGACAGTATTATCGCCCGAATCGCGTCCGCATACCATGTCGGCCTCGACCTCCCTGCTGACGTAGCGATGTGGGCGCGACAGCGCCAAGAAGGGCACGCCGAGCTCGCCTTGAAGGTCTCCGCACTCTTGAGGCGCTATCCAATGATCGCGTCCTCGCTGGCGCGACGTCATCCTGTTGTTGTTTGCGACGAACATCAAGATTCGAGCGGCGACCAACATTCCGTAATCATGGCGTTGTTGAGCGAAGGCGCGAAGCTCCGCCTTTTTGCAGACCCGATGCAGAGAATATTCAAGGACAAGAGCCTCAGTGGAGCTTGCCGACCATACGATTGGAACGAACTCACAGGCGTGGCCAACGCATTTGAGCAGCTGGACACTCCGCGCCGGTGGGAGGTGGATTGCCCTGATCTAGGAGCTTGGGTAATGAGGGCACGAGAAGGACTCAAGGAGGGTAGTAAGGTCGATCTGCGGAGCAACAGGCCCCAAAACGTAAACATAGTCTTTGCCGAAAACCAAGCTCAAAGAAACATGGAATACCGGCTCGCTAGTAGCGAGCGAAAGCAGGTAGATGAGTTCGAACAGAGGGAACCATCGCTTCTGATCCTGACGCGTTACAATCCAACCGCTCAGTCCTTCCGCAGCTTCTTCAATCGCCGCATTCCCCTCTGGGAAGGTCACACTCGGGACGGCTTGGAAAGGCTTGCAGATGATATCCGAGTCCATGAGGGCGACGCCGTGGCACTGGCTGAGGCGACGGTCACATTCATGAGCGAGACAGGCAAAGGGTTCAGTGCTTCGGCGTACGGGAACATGCTTCAGCAAGAAGCGCGAGAAGGCTGCACAAGTAGGCGCCGAGGTAAGCCAGCGAGGATCCAAGAGCTTGCGCGCCTTCTGATAGCCGAGCCAGACCATCACGGCGTTGCTAAAATGCTGCATCGCATCTCCGAACTGAGAGGCTCCGACAAGGACCTTGCCGACATAAAGGTTGATTGTCAGCGAGAATTCTCAGAGGCGGTCTGGCTCGGCGATTTTGACACGGTTGAGGCAGGCTTGCACGAAATAGCACATCGCCGGACATACTCGCGGCCCAAGCCGCCAACCAAGGCGATAAGCACGATTCACAAAGCAAAAGGTCTTGAGCGCGGCAGCGTCATTGTTATGCCGTGCGACCGCAACACGTTTCCGGACAACGTCGAGTCAAGGTGTCTGCTGTATGTCGCCCTCAGCAGAGCAAGCAGCCGCCTGTTACTGGTCGTTTCGCGTACCAACCCGAGCCCATTGCTTGATTTCTAGGGAACAGGCAGGCTGAGGCCCGCTTTATCGACGCGGGATCTGGCGACGCGACTACGTCTGAACGCCGTGCGCTTGGTCGAGAACTCGCCGCCTCGTGCGGGGCCGCGGCGAAGCTGCGACATGCGTCGCCGACGCTGGCGTAGGCCAGCGTCTTGACTCCCAAGTGTTGCGGGTGGTTCGCCGCAGGGGCGAGAGCGAGCGCATCTGAGGGCCGCTCGATCGGCGAAGAGGCAACTACGATCGTGAAGGCCGCCCGGGAGCTTCGGTACCAGCCGGTCGATAATCAGGCTACGCGGAGGTCCCGCCCGCTAGCGCTTCTCTGCCACAGATGGTCATACACCTGATTCGCAACCGCTTCGGTGTCCTCTTCGGTGAAGGGCGGTCGCGGCAGCGATCGCCATAGACTATTGAGAATGAACACTTTGACTTCGGCCTGAGTGGCCGCGTTCTGCAGCCAATCGTGCATTGGGCGGAGTATCTCACGTAGCGAAGCGAGCAGATCACGGCTAGCCTGCTTCAGTTTCTCCCGATCGGTCTTGCTGATCTTGTCGTTGAATAAAAGGTCAAACAATGCCAGTTCATCTTCGCTCAACCCTTCCTTGGCTGCCCGGCGTTGCTCGGCGTCGAGGCTGTCGGCAAGCGCAACGAGCTCAGCAAACGTCGCCTCAACCGTGGCGCGGTCCTTCTCGCGGTTGTAGTCGGCGATGATCTCCTGGTATTTCCGGTAGTAGTCCATTCGCAGCGGATTATCCGCCAGCATCTGCGCGAGCCTTCGCTCAACGACATCACGGATGTCCTGAAGTGCCGTGTTCTTGCGGTGCACCTTCCTCGCGAATTCCTCCTTGAGCTTTCCGAAATCGATCCGACTCAAATCCACCGTGAGCCCTTCAGCGTGATCCTCGCCGGGAGCGGCCGCACGAATCGCCTCGTTGACGATCCTGTGGAGCTCCTTGAGCAGCTCGGTGACATCAGCGGTATCGCGTCGGTCCTGAAGCTTTCGATAGATGGCTTCGATGTTATCATGTCGCTCCGCATATGTCCGAGCGCCCGGCTCCATCAGCAATGCCTTGAAGCGACTGAAAACGTGCCGCGCCATGATTTCGAAACGCCGTTTCGTCTCATCTGACGTGTACAGCGCATCGACAGCGTCCCTGAGGGCTTCGATTCGGACAAACCCGGTCGCTCCGTTGAAGCGCGCGGGCTCGAATCCCAGCTGTTGAAGGTGTGTCTCAGACGCGTCGATAGCCTGATGCAGCGCTGCAACCAGTTCCTCGATCGGAGCAACGATGTCTGCCTCGTCGCCGTCGTCGTCATCGTCTCCAAGAGCGTACTGTGCGAGCGCCTCACGCAGACTCTTCAGCATGCCGTTGTAATCCACGATCACCCCGCAATCCTTCCCTGGGAAGACGCGGTTCGCGCGCGCAATTGCCTGCATGAGGTTATGCGCCTTCATCGGCTTGTCGATGTAGAGGGTCGCGAGGGATTCGACATCGAAGCCGGTGAGCCACATCGCGCAGACGATGGCTATCCGGAAGGGATGCTGAGGATCCTTGAAGGCGTCTTCAACATCGAGGCGCTTTCCGTCGGGCGTTTCGAAGCCCCGTTTCATTACATCGCGATGAGGGATTATGTCGAAACCCCACCTTTGAAAGTCGCGGATCTCGTTTTGAGCTTCGCTGATAATGATCTCGATGATGGTACCTTCCATCCACCGGACCTGATCGCGGAGTGAATCGATTTCGATGGCGGCCCGTTCGCGCAAGTCAGGATCGCTGATGTCCGCTAGCTCCACTGCCTTCTCAGGAATCACAGCGTTCAGAATCGCGATCTTCGCCTTCCAGCGCGGCTCGATGCGCTGGAGCATGCGGGCGCAGGTGACCTTGTCGATGCACACCATCATCGACTTGCCGGTCTCCCAGCGAGTGGAGCAGTGCTCTACGAAGTCGTCCGCAAGCTTGTCGAGCCGATCGTCCGCGGTGATGACCTCATAGTCCTTGCCGAGTAGATGCTCGAGAAGTGCAGTCTGGTCCTCGTCGAGGTCGGCTTGCTCTACCGCAGCAGCGATCCGGTCGTTCAGATCTAGACGCGCGAGGCCGAGTTTCTCGCCGCGGTTCTCATAGACAAGTTTGACAGTCGATCGGTCCTCCTCTGACCGCTTGAAGTCGTAGCGGGATACGTAGTTTCCGAAGATTCGGCGTGTCAGCTCGTCGTTTCTGAACAGCGGCGTGCCGGTAAAGCCGATGAACGCGGCGTTCGGGAGGGCCAGGCGCATGTTGCGGGCGAACCTTCCGGCCTGAGTGCGGTGCGCCTCGTCCGAAATGACAATGATGTCATCGCGCTCGCTGAACGGCATCGTTACCGGCTGATTGAACTTGTGGATGAGGCTGAACACGAAGCGGTGATTCTCGCCGAGCAGCTCCTGAAGGTGCGTGCCTGAAACCGCTCGCGGAGTGTTCTCGTTGGTGACGCCGCAGCCGATGAAAGTTCGCGATATCTGGTCGTCCAGATCATCGCGGTCGGTGATTACGAGAAAGGTGAAGTTGCCGGGGACGTAGCGCCGCACCTTTTCGGCGAAGAACGCCATCGAGTACGACTTGCCGCTTCCCTGAGTGTGCCAGAAGACACCGAGGCGTCCGAGATCGGGGTTGGCGCGTTTCAGCAGCGGGAGTTCCTCCTCCGAAAGGTCCGACTGAACTGACGCAATGGAAGCCATACTCATCGAACTTTCGGCGGCCTTCCGACGCTCGAGCTTCGGCATGCGATATTCGATGATCCGCTCGCCGACTGGGTACTGCTTTTTCAGTTCTTCCTGACGAATGACGGATGCCACTGCGTTGTTGACGCCGAGCACCTGGTGGTTGCGAGCGATGATCTTGCGGGTTCCGCCAGCGCGGCTGTCGTCGAAGAGGATGAAATTCTCAACGAGATCGAGCAGCCGCTCTTTCGCCAGCATGCCGTCGAGCAGTGCCTCGGCGTCGAGCCGTCCCTTGTGCGACTCGGCGTTGCGCTTCCATTCGGCGAAGTGGTCCCACTTGCTCGTGATTGAGCCGTAGCGGGCTGCGTCGCCGTTGCTCACCACGAGAAAGGCGTTGTGATGGAAGGCGTGGGCAATGCTGTGCTCGTTCAGGTAGTCGGTGAGATTGTCGTCGAAGCCGGCGCGGATGTTCCGATACACCGCCTTGAGCTCGATGAAGACAAGCGGCAGGCCGTTGACGAAGCAGATCAAGTCGACGCGCCGGTTGTAGTGTGGCACGCGGACGCCTTGGACCTTCAGCTCGCGGACGGCCAGGAAGCGATTGTTGCTGGCGCTGCGGAAGTCGATCACCTTCGCGTGTGCGTGCCTGATCTCGCCGTCGGCGTCGCGCCATTCGACCGGCACTCCGCCCTGGATGAATCGGTAGAAATCGCGGTTGTGCTGGACGAGCGAGCGGGCGAAGTCGGAGCGTGTGAGCTTGTCGATGGCCTGGTCGCGGGCTGAGGCGGGGAGAGCTGGATTCAATTCCTCGAGCGCCGCGCGCAGGTCGCGGACCAATACAACGTCGCGCTCCGACTCGCGCCCTAGCGTGCCGGCGGGTCCGAGCGTCTCGGCGTTGTAGGCGTAGACGCTTTCCCAGCCGAGCGCGTTCTCCAAATGGTCGGCGAATGTCCGCTGGACCAGCCGGTCTTCGTTGTTGATGCCGGTGATCATACCGCGATTTCGCCGCTCATCAGACGGGGAAGCAGCAGGTCGCGCGCGGCTCGGAGCTTGTGATTCTGCGCATGCAGCAACTTGATTTGCCGAAACATGGGTCGGACCGCGTCTGTAAAGAGACCAAGCAGCGTATCGGAGGGGATCATGACCGGGAATTTGTCGAAACAGGTCTCCTGGACACGCTGACGGCCGGAAGAACCGATCATGCTCTTTATCGCATTCTCACGAAATTCATAGGTGCGAGCAAGACAGTAGACAGCTTCTGGCGTTAGACGCTCTGATCGCAGGACGACGAACTCCGTCGAACCGCGTCCTACCTCACCTTCTTCCATGAAGGCCACGAAGGCAGTTTTTCCGTTCTCCAGGCACGGAGTAATGCGGGCGAACAGCGTATCACCGTTCTGGAACTTGCTTCCGGAGCGTCCCTCGCGCTTGACCGCTCGTTGTATCAC
>JALYJX010000057.1:9661-13854 GCA_030775065.1 Gemmatimonadota bacterium
CGGCCATCTCGACCCACCAGTGCTCCATTTCGTGTGACAGGCGGGTCATTGGATTGACATTGACCGCGGAAGTAGCAGCTACCCGCTCCCATCCCTTTGGAACGCCGTTTGTAATCCGGGTGTGCTCGCTGCCGGGGAAGCGGAGGCGGACGAACCACTCGGTGTAAAGTTGCCGCGCCGCCTGTTCCAGCAGCGCCATCCGCCGCCGATTGTTGTCGATCAGGTGGTCGTACGCGGAGAGGATGTCGGCGATCTTCTTCTGTTCGTTGACTTCTGGCACCGAAAACTCAATCGATAGAAGCTTCTCCTGGCTCAAGTTGTCTTGCGCGGCGCCCTGCGTGAACTGCTGTAACCTCCGCTGAATCGTCGCGGTGAAGAGGTACTTCACAAAGCGGGCATCTGATCGTTCTAGGTCAGGCACGAATCCGATGATGCTGTCTGGAAAGCAGGCGTCAATCCCGAGAATGGCCGTGTCTGCGATATTGGCGGCGATTGTGATACAGAGAGTTCCCGAAGGCCACAGCCTGCTTTGGTCAAGCCCCGCTTCACTGTAGGTCTGCTGATACTCCGTGATGTAGAGCCCAGCGTGCTTGACGTCACTCGTTTGGATGAATGGATACGGACCATCGTAGAGATGTGCGGCATCGCGGGGTCGATGCCGAGAGCGACCCCGTGACAGCTTGCCAAGCTTGTCCAACCGTTGAGGCGTCCAACTCATGCCCCCAGCTCCTCGAAGTCCTGGTGGATCTTCGCCGCCAGCTCCTCTGCCTCCCTGTTTAGATCGGCCAGCTCGATGTGGATGTCGCGTAGCGTCTGCTCGAAGTCAAAATCTTCGTCCTCCTCGGGTGGCGCGACGCCCACGTAGCGGCCGGGGGTGAGGCTCCAATCAGCCGCCTCGACGTCCTTGCGGTCCACCAGCTTCACCAGCCCCAGCACCGCTTGCAGTTCGGCATCGGGGAAGCGGTCCTGCAGCCAGACGACCTGTCGGTGGAAGTACACCGCCTGCTTCATCTGCTCGACCGCGGCCTTGCGCTCTTCGTCGAGCTGCTTCACGAGTCTTCCCGTAGCACGGCGATCGTACGCAAGCGAAACCTTGTCACCAGCGGTAAGCTCGGAGCCAAGGTCCGCGACGCGGGAGGCAAGTTTGTAGAGCAAGTCCACCTGTTTGATGAGGCCGCGGATCGCCTCGGCGTGGGGCTCGAAAACTTTGCGCGCAGCGTGCTGGGCGTCGTTTGTGTCGGGAAGGGCTTTGCCGTACTTCCGGCCAAACAGTGCGAGCCCTTCGAGCAACCTTCCGGCGTCGGCCGAGTAGAGCGTGCCCGCCTCACGCAGTTCGGTCACAGCATCGACGAGCGCCTCCTTCCTTGCCGATTCCGGTTCACCGTGCGTCGCCGCTGCCTCGGCGAGCGCGTCGAAGCGTCCGCTCAAGTCGTCGAGCGTCGTCTCGAATTGCCTGAGCGTCGCCGACACTGCTGCGCTTTCAGAGCACACGCGGCCGAGGTATTCCTGAACCAACCCCAGGAACCGCTCCCGCTGCCCACGATAGAGCCAGACAATCGCGGCAAGGTTCTGCATCTGCTCAGGCGAGAAGTCGTAGATCTTGCGCGTGACCTTGCGATAAACATTGCGCGCATCGAGCATCAGCACCTTGTCTTTCCGCTCGGCTGGCTTGCCGCGGTCGAAGTGCCACAGCTCGCATGGTACGGTGCGCGTATAGAAGAAATTCGAGCGGATCGAGATCATTACATCCACGTCACCGGTCTCGACGATCTTCCGGCGCACCTCCTTCTCCCCGTGTCCGGCGCTGGACGCCTGAGATGACATCACGAAGCCGGCGCGGCCCTTCTCGTTGACGTAGCTCCAGAAGTACGAGATCCAGAGGTAGTTGCCGTTGCCCACCTTCTTCTGCTTGTTCACGCCCGGCAGGCCAAAGGGCAATCGCGGATCGCCCTTGATTCGTTCCGCGTCCACGAGGTCCACGTTGAAGGGCGGATTGGCCATCACGAAGTCACACTTGCCCGCGAGATTGTGCTCGTCCTGGTAGTAAGTGATGGCGTCGGCGATTTTCCCATCGAGCCCGTGCACGGCGAGGTTCATCTTCGCGATGCGGATTGTGTCGCCGTTCTTCTCCTGACCGTAGAACACCACCTTCTTCGCGGTGTCGCCCCCTTCGTGCTCGATGAAATGGCTGGACTGCACGAACATTCCGCCCGAGCCACACGCCGGGTCGAACACCGTACCGTGATCGGGCTCGATCACATTGACGATCGTCTGCACGATCGACGAAGGCGTGAAGAACTCGCCGTTGTCGTGCGCCTTCTGGATCGAGAACTTTGCAAGGAAGTATTCGTAGATCCGGCCGAAGACGTCGCCGGTGGCCTGCTTGATCTGATCGCTGTTCAATAGACGCATCAGGTCCTCGAGCACTTTCGTCTCGAAGATCGCGTAGTCCTTCGGCAACACGCCCTGGAGTGGCTCGAACTCAGTCTCGATCGCGGTCATCGCTTCGGTAACGAGCCGAGGCAGGTCCGCGCCGCTCGCAGCAGCTTGCCGCATGATCCAGTCGTAGCGCGCTGCCTCGGGGAGATATAGCGAGCGCCGCGCGATGTAGTCTGCTGCAACCACCTTGCGCTTCGGCATCTTCCCGTTGGCTTGATCGGCCTCTATCTGCCGCCCAGCAGCTTCAAAGCGATTCGCGGCGTGCCGCAGGAAGATCACGCCCAGTACGGGCATGAAATAGTCACTCGAGGTGAGTTTCGAGTTGGCTCGGAGGTTGTCCGCCGCCTCCCAGAGGTCGGCCTCGAGTTTTTCGATGTTGCTGTAGCTGTCTGTACTCATGCCGGAGTAACGAGTGACTGGTCCGGGGCCGAAAGGTATATCTTCCTTCGTGTAATCGCATGTTGCACAGACGGTGCGGAAAACCGTTGCACACGTCAACCGAAAACCATACCGTTCTTATGCGGACATGCAGATTGCTGCTGAATAACAGCCGTCGTGTCCGCTGCGGGGAAGTCCCCGCACAACTCTGATTGTTCGCGTCGCGCGAACGCCGGGCACTCCTTGTCCGACCCACCCAGTCCACTCAACTCGCTAAATGACTGCGCCGGTCGCGCCTGGAACCCGAGGAGATGATATGGAACGACGAATCGGCAGTAGAAGCAAACCCCGCATCAGCGCAACAAAGCTGGGCGAGTATCTGGAAGCCTCAGCGTCCCGGCGCGAGCGGATCCTGAGAGATCAGAAATTCCCTCGCACCTTCATGGTTGTACGATACGAGAAAGCGCGACAGGCGATTCGCGCGGCCTTGGCTGGTGGTAAAGATATTTCCCAGCGACTCCAGGAGCTCGCGCGGACAATTGACCTAATACCCGCGAAGAGTTCGTATGACGTGGATTCGATTCGGTTGAGCGCAACAGCTGTTCGCAGGTTTGCGACCCAGTACGACAGATTGGCACTCAATGGCGTCACTCCTCTTGTCGCGAGCGCGCCATGCTTTTCACTGTCGCTGGAAGGAGTCTCGATCTCAATCTTGCCAACAGTCTTGTTGCGTAGAACGAAGCGCGATGGGACGGGGCAATGGGGAGCCCTGGTCGTTGCCTTTCGCAAGACTGAAGCGCTTGGTGAACGGAGCGGTAAAGCAATAGCCGAACTCGTCCGGATGTCTTTGGCCAATGCAGGGTATAAAGGCATTCGCCACGACTTGTGTATAGTCGTTGATGTCTTTAGTGGCGGGATCTTCGTGGCTCCAGCACGCGGTCAGCGAGTCGCAGCCGACATTGCGTCCGCTTGTCGTGAAATCGCAGTTCGCTGGCCTACGCTAATGGACAGCAGCGCCGCCTAGCGCTCATTGGCTCAGGGAGCCGTGCATACTTGGCGACTCCTTGACTGCGCTGGGATAGAGTAGGGCCTCGCTCGTGCGCCGCTGAGAAGAGAAGAGTCGATAGTGACTAACGCGTCGCGGCCACCTGCCCGTGCCCTTCGTGCGCCGACGTATCGAAGGCCGGGGCATCGTAGGTTGAGGAATTTCGCTCTCACCTCACGCAATGATCCGACGGTCGACGCGGATGGAACCAGCGCCGCGCGACTCCGTCGGATCCGCTAGATCCGTCGCATCCGTTTTCTGTAGCACGCTCTCGCCCTCCCCAACTCCGCACTGGCTGCGATGCACCTGGCTGTCAACCACGTATTTCCCC
>JALYJX010000058.1 GCA_030775065.1 Gemmatimonadota bacterium
ACTGGGGTGGTCTCGTTATCGTTGGCAACGCGCCCATAAACCGCACCGGGACCGTTGAAATCGAGGGATCGGGAGGGGACGGCACGGCGGTGGTCGGTGGCAAGAACTACCAGGTACTATACTCGGGTGGGACCGTGGCCACCGACAACTCGGGGACAATCTCGTATGTGCGCGTCGAGTTCGCCGGTTACGGACTGTCGCTCAACAATGAGCTCAACTCCTTCACGTTCGCCGGGGTCGGCTCGGGAACCCGTGCTTCGTACCTTCAGGCGATGGCCGGGCTGGACGATGCGTTCGAGTTCTTCGGTGGCGGCTTCGATGCCGACCACCTGGTGGCCTACGAGACCGGTGACGACATGTACGACATGTCGGAGGGATTTGTGGGACGCTTGTCGTTCCTCATCGGGTTCAACGCCCCGCCGCAGCTCACGCCTCGTACTGGCGCCGGCAGCTTCGCGTCCGACCTCCAGGGAATCGAGAACGACGGATGTAACGGGTCGGGCTGCGACTTCGGGCATAATCAGACGCCCCTGACCGTGCCACTCGTCACAAACTTCACGCTCGTCGGGTGCGGTGCCACAACCTGCTCCGGATCGAGCGGCGGGTACGGCATCATGCTTCGCCGGGGTACCGGCGGGTACTATGTGAATGGTGTGATTGCGCGCTTCCCGCGCGGCGGCGTTTCGCTGCGCGATGCGGCTACGTACGTGCGCGCCGGGTCGGTCTCCGTTCCCGACGTCGCGACGGCTGACCTCGCTCTCAAGAACATCTACTTCACGGAGGCCGGCGCCACGACCTTCGAGGCTGGCGGCGGCAGCACTGTTCAGAACTCCCTCGACCTCGCCGGTAACGTTCTCACTAGCGGCGCGGCGAGCGCGGCATCGCTGTTCACTGGGCTCCCGGCGCAGGGCGCAATTCCGGCAAACGCGGCCGCCCTCGACTGGACACCACCTGCGGCCTCGGCGATCGCTACCGGTGGACTCGCCACTCTTACTGGAAAGACTGGAACAAAGGGCGGCACGGCTGTCACCGGTACCGCGTACCTCGGAGCAGCAGCTCCGGGCGGTGCCAAGTGGTGGACCGGCTGGACTATCTATTCCCGGAACTAGATTCGAAAGGCTGGTCCTCTTCGGAGTCATCGTCGCTGCTGCCGGCTGCTCGCCGGCGCGCGACGAGCCAGCCACGGCGCGGATAGCTCAAGACAGTATCCGCGCCGACTCGATCGCGCGCGCACGGCAGGATTCGATCAACCGAACACTGCCGGGGTACGTCGTCGATTCGATCCTGCCCGTTGAAGAAGAGCTGCGACGTTTTCGCGTCGCCCTGCGCGAACGAAACGCGTCGAACGGGAGCGGCACTGATGACAGCGTTACTGCGCTGACCTCGGGGAGTAATTCACGCGAAGCACTGGTGAGGCGGTTCATCAAGGCGCTCGTCAGGAACGATTCATCCGATCTGCGAGCGATGCGACTCACGGCGCGCGAGTTTGCGGATCTCGTCTATCCCGAGTCGCCGTACACGCGTCCGCCTTATCGCCAATCGCCGGCACTCGTCTGGAATCAGATCCGGAATCCCAGCGCCTCCGGGCTGACTCGTCTTCTTCGCCGCCTGGGCGGCCATCCGCTGGCCTATGTCGATCAGTCCTGCGATCGCAAGCCCGAACGCCAGGGCGACAACCGTATCTGGACAGGCTGCACGGTCGGCATCATGAATACGAGCGCGGAGACAACTCGCCATCGCCTGTTCGGATCGATCATCGAGCGCGGTGGAAGATTCAAGTTCGTGAGTTACAGCAACGAATTCTGACTTGAGGATCGTCTGAGCTCCGATGCCTGACTTCTCCTGCGAGGAGTCAGCCCCCGCGCCAGCTCCGCCTCCGCGGCGATGTAACCGAATGCCCCCCACTGGCCACTGGCGACGATCCGCCGGAAAATCTGATCGGCTTCGGCATTGCGGCCGTTCAGCAGGTGCCACATGCCAATACCATACGCCGCAGTCGCGTATGTGACCGACATCACGCCACCACCGGCTCCCACGAGTACGGAGTCGACGGGAAGCTCGCCTTTGTACAACAATGAGAGACGAAGATAAGTGTCGTTCTCGATCACCGTCATCCCGCGTGAGATAGGGGTGAGCACCGCTGCGGCCGCGTCTGAACGACCGAGCCGGCGAAGACTCAGGTAGTACCAGTACGCGATCGAGACGCGACGATCATCATTCCGCGCGTTGTCCAGCTCGCGCTTGTAAATCGGTAACGCGCGCTCGAGCTCGCCCTTGAGGTAGTGCGCCAGCGCAAGGTGATAATCGATGTTGGAGTGCAGCGTGCCAATCGGTTGGTTGAGCGCATTCGGTTGTCCGTCCGGCTCGACTTCGTCGGGCTTGCCCGCGACCAGCGACGTCGCCCGCTCGAGATCCGCGATCGCGCGATCGAATTCGCGGACCGTGATGTAACGGTGGCCGCGATGCCGGTAGAGCCAGGGGTTCTGTGGATGAATCGAGAGGCCGCGCGTGTACACGTCGATCGCCTCCCTCATCCGCCCGAGATACGCGAGCCGGCGGCCGAGCCAGATGATGGAATCGGCGTTCGCCGGTGTTCGCTCATACGCAGACCGGGCATCCGCGAGCTGACGCTCGTAGCGAGTTACCGCTTCAGCGGAGAGCGGGAACGTCCGCAGCGTGTCGCCGAGAAGCGAAATTGCTTCGACACGGACTGGGCTCGGAGCCTGACCAGTCGGATCCTGCGGACGCCCGCACGCGATGACAGCGACACACAGGGTGGCGAGAGGGACGAGCCGGAAAACGTGATAAATGATCAATTTGCGACGCCTCGAGATTCCAATGATCTGAAATTCTACTAAGAGAGACGCGGGTGCGAGGTTGACAGGAGCCGAGGCTGGCAGCACTCAGGTGAGGTTCGAGACGGTTGCTTCTCCAAGACCTGACCTGCGACCTCACGACCTCGATTTCGTCACGCCCGGCACCCGTGATTCTCTCTTTTGATCGTTGGGAAAGTACGTCTTCCGCAATGGGTCGGTTCCTCTGGTCCGCAGTTCGCAGTACTTCGATCTGACTCCCACCGCGACGACAGGGAACGGAACTGGTGAAGAAATGGGCTGCCGACGTCGCACCACTCCTCAGCGGGCTCGGAAAGGAAGTACTAGGCGCGGCTGCCCGCGTCGCTCATGCCGCATTTGGCGACCAGCCGTTCGAGATCGTCGCCTACAACGGGTACGGCAACGCTACCCGCGCGCACGTCTATGGCCGCGTGCTCGAGAAGCGCAACGTAGGTGCTAGCACCGACGCGGATTCGACACTCAAGAACCTGCTCTACACCTACCGTCGCGCGGAAGCTGATCCGCTCCGGCGGGCAGAGGTAACGGTCGAATACGCGGGGAAGACGACCGCGATGAAAACCGACGATGAGGGATTCTTCGGCGGATGGATCGAGCTCGATGAATCAGTCGACGGCGACCAGGAGTGGCGCGAATACTCGGTGGAGCTCGTCTCACCACTCCAACCCGACACGGAAAAGATCAAAGGCTCGGGCGAAGTCCTCATCGCGCCGGCGAGCGCGCGCTTTGGAGTGATAAGCGATCTCGACGACACGGTAATTCAGTCGCGAGTCTCGAATTTTCTCCTCGCTGCGCGCACGGTGATGTTCGGCAACGCCAGAACCCGGCTGCCGTTTCCCGGCGTCGCTGCATTCTACGAGGCCCTGAGAAAGGGAGCCGGCGGCGACGAAAAGAATCCGATCTTCTATGTCTCCAGCAGTCCCTGGAACATCTACGATGTGATCGCCGAGTTCATGGATATCCAGAAAGTCCCGAAAGGGCCGATTATCCTGCGCGACTGGGACATCGGATGGAGCGCGCTTTCGTCAGCGCGTCATTTCGGTCACAAGGGCGTCGCGATTCGGAACATCATGACGCTCTATCCCCACCTGCAATTTATTCTCATCGGCGACACGAGCCAGCACGATCCGGAGATCTACAGTCAGATCGTGAGCGAATTCCCGAATCGCGTCGCGGCGATTTACATTCGCGATGTCACCGGCAATGCCGAGCGTTCAGCCTCGGTGAAGAAGCTTGCCGAGGAGATACTGGCGGCGCACTCGACGCTCGTGCTCGCCGAGGACACGCTGGGTGCCGCAAAGCATGCAGCCGAGCAGGGCTGGATCTCCAGCGAGGCGCTGCCGGATGTAAAGGAAGAGAAGCGGGCCGACGAAGGAAAGGACGATACCAAGGCGCCCGCGCCCGGCGGAGGGAAGCCGAGCTCCGGCGACGCGCCGAAGGTTATCGAGTAATCTGACTCATGAGCCAGCCCGGCCGTCCCTCGATGTCGGGGCCGGGCGTCAGGCCGAGTATCTCTGTCAGAAAGGGATAAATGTTCACGTTCTCGAACGGAGGAATCATCGCTCCGCCTCGTATTCGTGGACCGGCGACCAGAAAAAGTCCGTGCATCGACAGATAGGTGGGATCCCAGCCGTGGCTGCCGCCCGGCCGTTTCGGAAAGAAAGCGCGCCCCACGAACTGGTAATGCTCTTCCATGATCACGACGACGTCGCCGATTCTTGGATCGGCGCGGTAATGCAGTCGAGCCGGAACGTCCTGGCGCAGATATGCTCGCCCGTTACGGAGCCGCGCGTTGATTGCATCGCGTACCTTGAGCGCCTGCGCTGCACCGCCCGTTACGTGGAGACTGGCATTGGGGCCGCCGTCGGCAACCAGAATCCCGGCCGTATCGATCAGCGACTCGAGCGCGATAGCAGTCTCAGGCGTGTACGTCGCCATGCCGTGGTCAGACACCAGAATGACATATGCACTGTCACGAATCGGGAGTGCTTCGATGCCGTCGAGCAGGCGACCGAGCGCTGAGTCAACAGCGAGGATTGCACTTGCAACCTGCGGACTCTCTGGCCCGTAACTGTGGCCCGCCCCGTCGACGTCGCTCATGTAGAGCGTCACCATGTGCGGCCGATGGAGAGCCGGTTTTTTCAGCCACGCGAGAACCGTGTCGACGCGCATGGATTTCGTAACCGACCCCGGGGAGTACTCCTTCCAGTGAGTCTGCCGTATGCCCTTGATCTCCGCTTCCGAGCCCACCCAGAAATACGAGGCCGCGACCATTCCCTGCTTCTCGGCCGTTATCCAGATGGGCTCGCCCCTGTACCACGACCCATCCAGAACGGTCTTCGGATCGCCGAGCGCGTACGTTTGCCGCCGGGCCGGATCGAAGAATCTGTTGGAGACTATTCCATGCGACTCCGGGTACTGCCCGGTGACGATGGAGAAGTGGTTCGGAAAGGTTTTTGACGGGAAAACGGGAATGAGACCCTTTGCGCGCACTCCGTTCCGCACGACGCGCTGAAAGTTTGGCGCCGGATACTTATCGAGGTAATCCGCGCGGAATCCGTCGAAGGAAACCATGACGACGTACGGCTTGTTCAGGTGATCCGGCCGATTCGTTCCACCCGATCCGGCTGCAGCCACGGGAACCGGAGACTGGGCCGCTGACGGAGCGGACGATGGAGCAGTTCCGCAGCCCGCGAGAATCACGGCGGCGGCGGCCAGCCACCGCATGTGCGTGATCTCAGCTTTCTGCCTGTGACCCCGTTCAATCATCATCGAGGTGATCCTGGTTGCGGTGCCCCCGCCGTGAGCGCGAGCGCCAGTCGTTCCGCCTGCCGTGGGTTCTGACCGAGCAGCACAGCGGCAACGTTGCCTGAACGGATCAGAAGTGGTGGAGTTTCCCACGATCCCGCAGTGCGAGTCGGCGCAGCTGACACGCTGTCGATTCCCGCGAGGTCGCGCGCGAGCGAAGCTTCATCCGGATACAGAAAAACCTCGAGACGCGAGCTGCCAAGCTTGTAGACGAGCGGCGTCACGCTGAATCCCGCCCGGCTCGGCGGATCTCCTTCCACACGCTTTGCGACAAACCCCGATTGTCGGAGTCGATTTTCCACGCTGCAAACTGCCCAAAGCCCTGTGTGCACGCAGCCCGGCCTGGAAGAGTCGCGTGAGACTGGCGCGCCCGCTGGTAACGCACTCGCCACTGGTGCCGGCGCAGCAGTCGGAGCGGGCGACGAATCGGCCGAACGGTCACAGCCGGCAACGAATGCGGAGATGCAGACCGCGCGGCAGAAGTATTTCATCGACACGCAAGCAAACATGCTTCGCCGGAGCTGACAAAGACAGATTGTCCGCCGCATTCGACGAAGTTCTGGCGCGTCGCTTGCGGGGTTCCCCCTCAACAGGAGGCCCCATGGCAACAGCGATCGACCCCGTCTGTGCAATGACGGTTGACACGCAGACAGCAGCCGGCACGAGCACCTTCGAAGGGCAGGATTACTATTTCTGCTCGGCGGCGTGCAAAGTCGAGTTCGACAACAACCCGGCCAAATTCCGCCGCGAAGGAGTGACGACGGATGCATCCGGTCAAGCGGATGAGCCGCGTTTCACCAGGAAGGGCGGCTTTGTCGCGCCGAAATTCGGCTCCGCCGGCAGCGGTGGCGCTGAGTACGAGCCGCTTCCTCCAGGCGCGAAGGACTGACTCAGTCAATCGTTGCAAAAAAAACCACCGAGTTGACACACTCGGCGGTTTTTTGTCGTTGCGTGAGAGGAAGCTAGCGGGTTGCGGGTGGCCGAGCTCGAATCGAAAGGGGGACGATCGTCTTGCCCCAATGCAGGTTGAGGACTGCTGAGTCCGCGTCGACCAAAGGGAAATAAAACGCAAGCGTCTCCATGTGATCGCCTGAGCGAGGGGTTGCCTTCACACGCAGCACGTCGCGTCCTTCCGGATATCGAACGTGAAAGACAGGCACGACCGAGCTGAAGATCATCGTCCACGAATCGCGGTCGGGAATCGCCCAGACGCTGTAGCGGCCCGCGGGTAATCTCGCGCTTCCTACGTCCAGATCGGTTGTGGTCCTGAGGATTGCCGTCGTGTCCGAACTTGGCGACCAGATTCTGCGCCACGGCACAAGCGCACCGTAGATCTCGCGTCCGCGTGCCACCGGCCGGTAGTAGATGATCTCGATCCGCGTGGTGCCGACCATCTGCACGACTGTTGCGAGCTGGCTCTTTCGAATCGTCTGCGCAGGCGTCGATGGCGCGCAGCTCATGAAAACGAAGGCGAAAGCGGAGGCTCTTCCGATGATTTTCAGCACTCGATCCCCGTGATCCCCACCGTCAGTGCTGGAGCCGCGCGTTCAGCGTCACGGTCCGCACGTGGCATCTGTCGCGGGTCACGCGAACACCCGAGGCCGTCCAGGCTTTGTAACCAGTCTTGGTAACCGTTACGGCGTAGGTTCCCTCCCTCTCGTAAGCAAGCGCGATTGGATTCTCGGGCTGGGTGTGCGTTGCCGGAAAGCCGTTCGTGTCAGAATAGGCGCCGTCCACTGCGGTGGCGGTTGCTCCGTTACTTCCGAAGGCTCCCGACACCGAGTCGCGCACGAGAACGTTGATTCCGGGGATCGCAATCTCGGTGCACAGGACGTCGTTCGGCGAGGTACACGCCGAGAGCAACGGTAGAAGAATCGTAGTAACGCTTAACTGGATAAATGTGCAACGCATTTCTCTCTATGCTCAATGGCGTGCGGATGAAGGTCAACGGAGAGCTCGTACCGTTGCTTGGTCTGCAATCCGCAGTTGGTGTTACTGGACGCCCTGCCCTTTCATCGAGTTGAGCTTTCCAAGGTCGACCTTTCCAAGCGTGGACTTGATGGCGTCCATGTCGATGCCACGACCGTCAACTTCCACGACGAAGCGGTCGCCGACCAGAACACTGATTTCTCCGGACTTGTTCTGCGTGTCATACTTCTCATGCGCCTTGTACCCGCCATGAGTCGTCGTCTTTTCGTAGCCAGTGTCGCTCTCGCGATCGACGTCGACTTTCGCCCAGGCATAAGCGGTCATTCCAGCAAGTCCGGTCATGCTGCCGATGTCCGTGATTTTTATCGTCGACGAGTTGCCGTCATCAGAGCTGTAACGGCCTTCAGCGTGCGATATCTGCATGCCCATCGCCGAGGACTTTTCACCGGTCGCGTTGGTCCGCTTCATACCCGGCAGCGACTCGGGCAGTAGCGCCTTCAACTCCTGGTAGTTGACGGTCTCCACTTTTTTCCCTGCATTGGCGGCACCGCTCATTGCGGCACCCATTGCCGCCATCGCATCGCCCATGTTGGCCGTTCCGGTTTTGGCCGCTTCCTGCATCTGCTTGGCTGCAACCTCCATCTGCTTTGCGGCTTCTTCCGCGGCTTTCTCTTCCTTGCTCTTGCAGGCAGTGGTGAGGACGAAAGCAAGCGAGAGTGCGAGAAGTCCGGATTTAGAGTACATGTTGATTCCCCCGAGATGTGATTGCGAGACGTTGGCGCACGCTGAGCATACTCTCCGGCAGAGCCGGGCGCGAGGGTACGAACGACTTATCCCCCGAGACTGGTGCTATCTTCAGCAGATATGCGCCTGACCTCGCCGCTCCGGGTCATTGCTGATCTTCCTCGGCTCCTGTGGCACCCTCGGACTTCACGCGAGAGCATCGTCGCGTTTCAGGAGCGACGGCTGCGCCAGCTCGTGCGGCATGCTTATGACAACGTGCCGTACTATCGGCGCCTCTTCGACGAAGCGGGCATCGAGCCGAGCGACATACGAGGTCTCGCCGATCTCGAGCGGATTCCGATCACAACCAAGGCAACGCTGCAGTCACTCGGCCGCTCGGAGATGCTAACGAGAGGAATCGCGCCCGCGCATCTCATCGCAAGACAGACGAACGGGTCGACCGGAGTGCCGCTCACCGTTTGGCGCCAGCGCATGGAGCAGCTCGTACC
Source organism: Gemmatimonadota bacterium (assembly GCA_030775065.1). GTDB lineage: Bacteria > Gemmatimonadota > Gemmatimonadetes > Gemmatimonadales > Gemmatimonadaceae > UBA4720. Next base: position 8,822 of record JALYJX010000058.1, read on the forward strand.
GGTGCTGTTCATGTGGAGAGTGAGGCGCGCACTCGGATTGCGACGCGATCTGCGCGTGACATTTCTCACCAAATTCGGGCCGCGACCGTCATCCGGCTCACTCGGCAGCAGTGTGCGCAAACAGCTGCAAAGCGTCGTTGGCTTGAAGACATGGAAGCGGGTGAGCTGCACGGCGCCGATCGACGAAGTCGCGCGCGAAGTCGAGGAAAGCAGTCCGGATGTAGTCGGCGGCTACGCGAGCGTCCTCAACCGACTTGCGCGCCACCTCGGCGAGGGGCAGACGAAGGTTCGCCCGCGGCTTGTCGTTTCCGTCGCGGAGCAGTTGTCGCCGACAATGCGCGCGCGAATAGAAAAAGTATTCGCCGCGCCGGTACGTGACACCTACGCGGGATACGAGCTGGGCATCATCGCCTGGGAATGCCCGAATGGCGGAACGTACCATGTCTGCGACGATAACGTGATCGTCGAGGTTTTGAAGGAAGACGGCGTGTCGGCAGCGATCGAGCCGGGAGAGTCCGGCTCGCTGATTGGCACGAGCCTTCACTTCGCGGCCATGCCGATGATCAGGTATCAGCTCGGTGACATCGTCACGCGCGGGCCCACACGCTGCGACTGTGGAGCTCCATTCACCACTCTCACCGCAATTCAGGGGCGGATGAACGACTTTTTTCCGCTCGCGGACGGAAGAGTGCTTCACCCGTATCTGATCGGCAGCGCGGTATTGAAGCCGTCGCTGGAATGGATGCACCAGTACCAGGTGATTCAGGAGCGGCGCGATCGTGTGTTGATGCGGGTAGTCCCGCTGCGCAAGCCCGGAGCCGCGGATGTCGCCGAGCTCGCGCGCGCGATTGGGGAGGTTCTCGGTCCGCTCGTCCAGCTGAAATTGGAGTTCGTCGACGACATCCCCGAGGAGCCGAACGGCAAGTTCAGGATATACCGCTCACTGGTGGAGTCCGAGTACGGATGATTGCCGAACCCAAACAGCAAACGGCAAAGGTATGAGGCGTCAGGTAAGCCAGGTAATCCGGGCGGCAGGAACTGCCGGGTGACCTATCTCGGCGCCGATTGGCATCTCTGTAAGGTCATTGGGTAGTTGCCGACGCCTGGAGTACCTGGATTACCTGACGCCTGATACCTTGCCTTTATCGGTTGGCGCTCTTCAGAACCCCTGCCCGATTCGTCCCGTGAGTTTCCACGGCCCGGCGTGATCGATCGGCCGCGCAACTCCTACCGCCAGCGCTCCACTGAAGAAAGTAAGCAGAACTTCAGCCGATGCCCGAATTCCATCCGTCGGACGGGACAGCGGAATCAACTGACTCGTTGCCGTATCGAGCCGCGACCCAAGAAGGAGGAGCGCCGTTTCTGCAGCCGGACTCGAGACTTCAGTCCACGCTGCGTGGATGCCCGCAGCGATGCCGGGTGCGATCCCGGGTGCGATCAGCTGGCTCGGCAGCCGCATCGGCGCACGAAGAAACGGAAAGGTGTAGCCGATCACCGTGCGGACGATTCCCGCGCGGTCTCCGGCGAATTCCTTGTACTCGTAAGCCCTGAGTCCCTCGCTGCTCCCGATCTCGAACATCACCTGCGGAGCAGGGTCGCCAATCAGCGTGCCCGCGTCTCCACGAGCATACAGCTGAAACGGTCCGAGCTCTCGCCGCGCCGCGGTGCGCAGCTCGACCCGCTGCCAGTGAAGATCCCCATCCGCTCTGTCGTATTGAATGGTCGCTCCAACTCCGCGATCCACAAACAATCCACTCACCTGCGGGCTGATCTCGAGTGCGGCCACTGATCTCACGAAGTTGCCGGGTAATATTCCGCGGTTCGGTCGGAAACCGTCGCCCTGCACATAAAGCCCCCTCGATGCATGCTGCGCGACGACATTGTCGGAGGCCGGACCGACCTCGAGTCGCACGAGCGACCGGCGCTGTGCACCAAGCCGCCGCGTGATGAATGCAGTCGCGCTTCTGCGGTCGAGATAATCGAAATCGTCAACGCTGCCGAGTAACGCTGGCGTCGTTGCGCCGCCGGCGAGCGGAAGCTGAAAGTCATTCGTGTGAACCAGCGAGCGGTCGAGCCGTACACCGAAAGTGGTCCGGCCAAGCGAACGCTGGATGCCGACCGCTCCGCGCGCCGTCTTCTCCGACCAGGCCCAGCCGAGCGAGCCGCGGATTGAGAGGCCAGGCGCGGCATCGCGGAAGTGACGTTCAGCCGCCAGGCCCGTGAACACTCCTTCTATACGGTTGAACCGGAACACCTCACCCAAAGCCTGCGGCTGGAATCGAAGCGTCGCCGATCCGACGGTTCGCCACGAGCCGGGGGCGAGATCGTCGAAGTCTGCGTACTGGGCATCAGTGCTGGCGGCGCCGAGTGGCCGCTGCCAGTCGTTGAAGCGCGAGAGACTGTCCGAAGGCGCGAACGAGAGATAGTGACCGCTCCCCGGTGGAGGCTCGGCGAGTGACGTCCACGATGAATCGTTCGGCTTGAAATCGTGGAATCGCGAGACGATGCGGACGATTGCCCTGAATTCACCAAAGAGTGCGATGCGCGCCTGAAGCTCGGTGCGCTGATACGCCGGGAGCCAGTACTCGCCGTTCACCTCGACGTTCTCGAGCTCGACGAACGACGCGCCGCTCACGCCGGGAATGCGGCTGCCGGCTTTGATTGTGACCTTCCCGTTCCGGACTTCGACCATCCGCCCTCGCAGACGGACGATCTGCTTCCTGTCCGCATCGAGGTGCATGTCGCCGAAAAAGAGAACCGCATCTCCACGCGCGTCGCTGCGCGGCGTGACGCGGACGCGAACGACTGGAATCCGGCGTCCGCGCGAGTGGAGGACCACCACGGTGTCGCCGCCCTCGAACGTGTAATACGACTCACGGGAGGTGGAGAGCGGATGCACCGTAAGCTCGGTGGTGTTCGTGCGTGTATTTGCTTCAGCGGTTGGTGTGACACCCAGCTGCAGCCGGTTGCCGTAGAGAGTCGGCGTGGTCCAGCCGCCGAAGATGCTCATCATCGAGAACATCGGCCCGATGGCCTGCGATCTGTAGCCGATGACGCGCTGATCATAGCGATCCGCGGCGCGCCATCGAACGTCGCTCGCGATCTGCTCGAGCTGGGCCGTTCGCTCGCGCCCGGCGGAATCGATGAGAGCGATGGACATCTCGGTCTCGACTCTCGCGCGATAGGCGCGGAGGCACTCGGGAATCAGTGCGTTGATGCGCGCGGCTTCGCTGACGAGAGTCTCGAGTCGAGCGGATAGATAGGTCGGCCGCGCGGCTGTCGAGTCCTGCGCCGAGGCAGTTGCGATTGAGGTGCAGATTAGCGCGATCGCAAAACAGCTTCGGCCGATCGCTCTTTTTGTTGTTGCCAACAGTCTCGGCTTCGACATGGCGTCAGGTAATACCCTGCCTGCCCGGCTTTGGAACCGCCGGGGAAGCCTGGCCCCGAAAAGTGGACATAATATACGACTGGTCGTATATTGCGTCCATGAAAACAATGGCCGCCGCAAAGTTCAAAGAGCAGTGCCTGTCGATCCTGGATCGACTGGATCCCGACGGAATCGTTATCACGAAGCATGGCAAGCCGGTCGCCAGAGTGGTGCCCATCGAGCGCGCGTCCGCCGATCTGATTGGCACATTGCGTGGTCGAATTCACATAAAGGGCGACATCCAGACGACGGGACTCAAGTGGTACGCGGGTGATTAACCTCGACAGCCACATGCTGGTTTTCGCTCTTGCTGGAGAGGTATCCGAAAAGGAGCGGCGCCTGCTCGCGGGAAATACGTGGAGCATCTCCGCCATCGTGCTTTGGGAGCTCGCGAAGCTTGTTCAGCTCGGCCGGGTTACGATTGACCTCGAGCACCCTGAAGTCGTGCGGACGCTGTCCGCGCTCCAGGTCTGGCCGATCGACCTCGCTGTCAGCATTCAGTCCACGCGCCTCGACTTCAGGGGCGATCCGGCCGACGAGCTGATTGCAGCCACCAGTGTCGTCCACAGAGTCCCGTTGCTGACGCGAGACCGTGGGATCCGGAAGTCGCGGATGGTGCCGTTGGCATGAACCAGTTACGACGCCGTCGCCAAAGGCAAAGGCGGTGTGGCACGGATTCCCGTGATTGCCGGATGATCATGCAAACGAGGTGACGATCCCGATCGACGTGGGGTCACCGGCCCTCGACAAAAAAAGGCTGCACCAGCGCCATGAATCCGGAAGAGTCGATTATTCGCGCCCTGACGTAGGTCTCGTCGCCGGATAGCTGGTAAGTCGCCGGATTCGTGCCCGTTCGCTTCAGCACCTTCCCGCCTCTGCCGATGAATTCTGTCGTGAACTTGAATTCGCCGGGCTGTCTTATGTGGATCGCAATCCCGCTGCCGTTGACCGAGAGCGAATCCAGCTCGACGCCGGTGCTGGCGTAGAACCGACCCGCTTCCATTTCCGTCATGATTGCGCGTGCGTCGAGCCGGTCCGCGCGCACGACGACCCAACCCCGGCCGGGGTTCGCGCGATTGGCCGCGAACTCCCCCTGAAAATGATGAGCATCGTCCACCGCGATCCCGTAGATCCTTTTGCCATGGGTGAGAAGATGATCCCACACGGCTTCCATTCCGGGAGAATCCCCGCCGCCGTTGTTGTTCACGAGCGGATGCCCGTTGTGAATCTCGATCAGCTTGTCACGTTCGACGCGTGCCAGAATTTCCTGTGACAGCGCCCATCCGAAGTTGGGATGGTTGATGTGCGGAACACCCGTGGCTTCACGCACGGCGTCGACGTTTTTCTGAATCGTTCCGAGGAGCGTGGTATCCGTCCGCGGTGCGATGACCTTGCCGATGTTCAGTCCGTTGACGTGGACAGGCTTCCGCTGGAATGCGGTTGTGAGCTCTTCTCCCGGAATGAGCAGGAATGACGAATCCACGAGATGAGCGAGCTTTCCGGGATCCACCCAGACGTTGTGGTCGGAGATGACGAGGAAATTGTATCCGTGAGTCTTGTACCACCTGGC
>JALYJX010000059.1:0-7120 GCA_030775065.1 Gemmatimonadota bacterium
GGTGTGGGTGGCAAGCCCATGGCATACGATCAACGTCCAGCGTGACGGTGATTCGCGTCCCCAACAAATCTCGCTCCCGCCCTGGTACGTCAATGCAGTCCTGGTGAATGCATCGCCGGACGGTCGCTCCGTTGCGTTCGTTGGATGGAAAGCTCCTAATTACGATTCACTGGGCGTAGGCCTGTTGTCTCTGGCAGACGGGCGGTTCTCCCAGGTATGGGCCGCGTTCGCCGAAAACGGCTCAGTCGCGTGGGCGGACGACGGATCGCTGCTGATCGAAATCTTCGATACTCCCGAGTCTTCGACACTCTATCGCGCTCGCGGGCCGGGAAGGGTCGAGCGTCTCGGCAGCATCCCACGACTGACCCACCTGTCAAGCTTCTCGCGCGATCTGCGGAAAGTCGTGGTGTCGACCCGCGACCGTCACGCCGATGCATGGGTCAGTAAAGTCGTTAGATAGCGCTACCCTGTTCATCGTTCCCTGGATGAGAGCGCAAGCAATGCTTCGAGCTCAGGCAGCTGATCGATGTCCTTTGGCCGTCCCGCGGCTCGCTTGGCATCGATCAGGGCCGGCAGGTCCAGCACCCGAAACCTGATTCCGAACCCTTCGACTTCGGCCGATCGCCCGCGGCACCTCGAGTATTCTCCTACTCCCTTCACGATATCCAGCACGTCGATGAACCCCTCGCGCGTGGTGAGTGTCATGATCGGCGTCGTCCGGAACTGGCGCTCGTCCATGAAAAACGGCAGGCCTCGATCGATCCCACGCGGATACGCATCCCAGTCGCTGAGCAATTTTGCGAGGCGTGTCACATTTGCCTTGCCTGAGTCGTAGCAGATATCCACATCATCGGTAACGCGGCGCGACCCGTGAACCGTAGCAGCAACGCCACCGACGACTACAAACTTCACTTCGTGCGCACGAAGTCCCTGCAGCATCGTTGCAAAGCTCACGAGAGGTCACGCCGAGGCGCGCGTCGCGTTGTCCGTACAGGGCGAATCGCGTTGATGAACGCAGCGTTATCATCGAGCTGCTCGAGCCGCTCGCCTGGAGAAAGACGAAGTCCCTCGCGAAGAAGATCGATGTCCACTCCATACTGCGCGGCTCTATCGAGCATGCGGGCGTTTTGCGGGAGGGTCGCGCGCGGACGGCCCCTCCGTCGCGCACCGCCCATGTCGAGAGCCGCCGACAGAGCAGCCGCGTAGGTAGAATGGAACCGGGCCAGATCGATGGAGACAGCAGCGCTCCCGCCTGCACGTCCGACAATCACACTCCCCTCATCTGGAGCGTGTCGCAGCGCTTCGTCGGCGAGCTCGGCCGCACGGAAGAGAGTCAGTCCCACTTCCTGGTTCAGGACTCGGACGAGTCCGAGCCATCGCGCCTCCGCAGCGGTATACCTGAAGTGTCTATCCAGCAGCCGACCAGCGTTCTCCACCCACTTCTCATCGGCGAGGACCGTCATCGCGAACTGGGACCGCGTCATGAATTAATTATACCTAGTTACTAGGTACTATTCCAGGAATCGGTCCATTCCGGGGTGCAGCTTGGCCGCTCTCATCGCGCCGGTTCATGACACTCGAGGCGTTCGAATGAGCCCGGAGTGGCGCTATCTGCCCGTGACGACCCTCGGCGGCGTAAACTGCAATAGATTTGAAGATACAGTCCTCCTCCAACGCTCCTCACATCCACCATTGGTCCGAGCATGACAGACATCACTGATTCGATCCATCCGCGCCGCCGGTTCGTTGGCCGCGTCGCAGCGGCAGTCGCCGCGCTCACGGGATTTCCCGGACTCCTCCGCGCCGACACAAGCGCCGATGATTCAAAGCACGACGCCTGGATGGGCCAGCTCAAGGGAAAACATCGCCAGTTCTTCCACGCTCTCGACCTGAACGACAGGGCGATGCTGATGGCGACCAATTACCTCGACGCCTATCAGAATGAGTTCGCCGAAAAGCCCGGCGAGGCGACGGCGGTGATTGGCGTCCATGGCCCGGCCCTCTATCTCGGGTTCACCGACGCGGCGTGGACGAAGTACAGCTTCGGGAAAGCTGCCAATCTCACCGATCCGACAACGAAAGAGCCGTCAGTCCGGAATATTTTCGCAACGGGCGGAGAGCTGGCCGTCGACACAGCCCAGAAGCGCGGCATCCTGTTCCTCATCTGCAACACCGCGCTTCGCCTTCGGTCCCGCGCCCTCGCGAAAGAGCGGGGTGAGACGTACGAGGTGGTCTACAACGACCTCGCGGCGTCGCGGCTACCGGGCACGATTCTCGTTCCCGCACTGGTCGTCGCCATCAATCGCGCTCAGGAAAAGGGTTTCACCTACGTCAGAGTGTAGCCGCTCGGCTCCACAACCTATGACGGGAGGCGCATCAGGCATCTATGACGGAAGTTTCGAAGAGATTCGACGGATTTTCCGGATCGAGTCGTACTGGCGTAAAGGCTAGTGCCCGCAACCGCACGTCTCTCTCTATTGTTTTGGCCAACAAAAAAACGGGCGGCTGAGTGGCGGTTCGCCTGCCTTGGCGCCAGCTCGGAGACAATCCGGAAAATCCGCCGAATCCTTTCGAACCTTCCGTCATAGATGCTTGATGGGCACGCAGATCAAGGTACGAAGAGCGCTCCGTGCGGCATCGCCATGCCCTTCACTCCATTCGGCCAGGTGTCACGCTTGTAGCTGACCCCTGGCTTCGCCGCGCCGGCATCGCGAAACGCTTCGTCCCACGACAAGCGTCCAGTCGCCTTGTCGAGATTAGCGATCAACACCATCGGCGGACCTTCCGCCTGGTCGGTAACCACGACACGGTCGCTCCGCGGGTCTGACGCAATCCAGTGCGGGAAGAAAGTCGAGTCGGTCTGAAACGATGCGACTTCCTTTGGATGCGCCGGATCGGAGATGTCGATTGTCGCAAACCGGTGCGCGTAGGCAATCGGCATTATCCAGAATTTTCCCGCGATCAGCGGCACCGAACAACCGATGTTCGCCGGCTGAGGAAGCGCGAGCACGCGCGCAATCTGCGGCTCGCTTTCGAGACCGGTTACTCGGTAAAAGCCACAATAGTAGCTGTTGACGAGCACCGATCCGTCGTCGAGCGCGCGCAGCTCGAACGGATACCTGTGCGAGGAATCTCCCGCTACCTCGGGCACGGGCAGCGTCTTGAGCAGCTTGAGATCGGATAAACGCCACACCTGGACGACGTCGGCCGCGCGCTCACTGTCCATCGGCGAGCTCGTGGTAACGGCGCGATCGATCTTTGGAAGAACAGCGAGGGCATACGTCCGTATTCTGGCGACCGGAAACGCCGGATCGCGTGACGATCCGCTGCGAACGAGCTTGCCCTCCGGGTCGAACTCGGCGAGACCACCAGGATCTCCCGTGACCTTGCCGTCGCCGAACTGATAGCTCGCCAGAACATTTCTATTCGGCAGTCGAGCGAACGAATGGACCCGTCGTCCGCCGGGAACCTGCGCAATGCGGCCGCTCGATTTGGGGTTCTTCGGATCGCTGAAGTCGATCAGGAACGACTTGTCGGCGTTGAAATCGTTTGCGAACAACGGCCCTTTCTCGGGAAGCTCGAACTCCGTGTGATGCGGCATCAACCCGCTGGAGTCGACTGTCTGAGCAGCGATGACGGATCCGTACGTTTTGCTCGACGGATCGGCGTCGAGCACTGTGATCATGTTGAGGCCGGCTGTCGAATCGTGCCCGGTGCCCGCCCATACATAGAGATAGCGCGATGGGCTGGTCGAGTCGGCGTCCGAGCGAGCACAGGCGGCCATTATCGTCGCAACAACGAATACACGCGAAGTCCGCCTTATCAAAACAGTCACGCCTCGAGCTCCCATTGAAATTCTGAACGGGGAGTTTGCAGACAACACCCTTCTGATGCAAACGCGCGTCACGCCCGTTCTGGCATCTATGACGGAAGTTTCGAAAGATTCGGCGGATTATCCGGATTGAGTCGTACTGGCGTAAAGGCTAGTGCGCGCCACCGGACATTTCTCTTTCTTGTTTTTTACAACAAAGAACTCGACTTGCTGAGTGGCGGTTCGCCTGAGGCGTAGCCGCTAGCGAACCTCGAATGGCCGAGACGCCGCGCGATCCGGCGGCACTGGCCTCCCGTCCTCACCGAGCAAACCGGTAAACACCACTCGATAGGTACCCGCCGACATTCCGGTGGGAATATCGAAGAGCGCGTTGACCGACGCGCCTTCCGCGAGCGACCTCGCCTCCGCGGTGCATGCACCGCCTGCCGTCGGCCACTCGAAGACCACGACCCAGTTGTTACCCACTTTTCTCTCGAGGCGACGCTGACAGAGGTTGTACTCGATCGTTTTGTCGGATGTGTTCCGAATCGTTGCTTCGCCCGTGCTGCCTCGGTTGTATTCCTCTCTGTTCGTCGTGATCTGATAGGCACCCGACGAGCCGCCGCGACCGAGCAGACCGCCGCAGCCGCCGAGTGTAACCGCACCTGCCAGAAGTGCAACGAGCGCCGTGCGCATTTGAAACCGCATCTTGATCCTCCGCTTTGAGATCGGCCGGGGCTACGACTGCGAGATGATTCACGTATCGTACCAGTTAACCACTGCCCGCGTGCTCGGTGCCGAATTCGCATGGGAAGGGTCTCTGACCTAAATGTACATATTGTGTATTTTGTACGTGTTGGGTAATTTAACTGTTATGACTCGTCTTCCAGCCACCGAAGCACGGATTCGATTCGCCAAGCTGGTGAATGATGTCGCGTTCGGCGGAGAGCGTGTTGTATTGCAACGGCATGGTAAGGACATCGCCGCCGTTGTGCCGATAGAGGATCTCGCTCTCCTCGAGGAGCTCGAGGATCGCATCGATCTCGACGCGGCTCGCAAGGCGCTTCGCGACAAGGAGCCCGCCATCGCCTGGAGCGCCTTGAAGCGCGAGCTCGGCATTAGGCGATGGCCACGCCGCCCCGCGTCACGCTGAATCAAGCCTGGCCGAGTACGCGTTCCAATAGCGTAACGAGCCGGGCGGCGCTGGAGCGATCCGGGTCGAGCGCCGGGTCATAGATCGTCACCTCCAGGCCCACCGCCTTCGGGTGGCGCGCCAGCGGCGTGAGCAGCTCCGCAAGCTCGTCGAGGCTGAGCCCGTTCGGCTCTGGAGAGTCCACCGCCGGCATCACCGACGGATCGAGCACGTCGGCATCGACGTGGATCCAGAATCCGGCCAGATCTGATCGCGTGAGGCGCTCGAGGGTCGCCTGCGCGATCTCGGCTGTGCCGCGCTCGCGCACCGCGTCGTGTGGCAGATCGAGAATCGCCGATGCGCGCAGCGCATCCTGGCCATAGTACGGCTCGGCGTCGTCTCGCCTGCCGATAATCACGACGTCCTCCGGCCGCGCGAGCGGAGTTTCGCCGCCGAGTCGCGCGAGCGGCGTATCGCCGCGTCCCGTAGCTAGCGCGAGGCACATGCTGGCCGCCGATCCCGTTGCTGACTCCTCGGGTGTCGCGAAATCGCCGTGCGCGTCTACGTACACCAGGCCCACGGGCAACCCGCCGGGTCGCCGCGCGCCGAGCAGACCGCCGAGTACTATGCTGCAGTCGCCTCCGAGGACGAGAACGAAGGAGCCGTCGTGAGCCCCCGCGCGAACCTTCGCGGCAAGCTCGCGTGAATAATTCGCGACGTCGTTCTCGTTTCGCGGCCGGCCGGGAGGACGCACGAAGTCCCGGTAGGGCGGCGGCACCACGTCTCCGAGATCGCGCGCGCCAAGGCGTGTTTCTATCCCCCGGTCCCTGAGGACGCCTGGCGCGAGGTCGAGGCGGCGCATGCCGCCCTCGTCGTACGGGCGAATGCCGATGCTCGACGGCGCGCCTACGATTGCGATCGGACGGTCCATGAAAACGGATTTAACAGCGGGAGCGGATCAGGAGCAAGAACGACAGGCTTCTTATCCGTTTGAACCGCCTGATCTGTCCCTTGACGTTAAAACGTTATAACGTCAGTTTACGGATATGCCCCTACCGAAACGCGCCACGGTCTACTTCGACGCGACCCTTCACAAGGCGCTGCGTGTCAAAGCTGCCGAGACGGACCAAAGTGTCTCCGACGTCGTGAATGCGGCGGTGCGCAAGGCGCTTGATGAAGACGCCGACGATCTGGCGGCCTTTCGCGACCGAGCGAAGGAACCGACGCTTGCGTTCGAGGATCTGGTCCGCGACCTGAAGCGTCGTGGCAAACTATAGCGTTCTCATCAGGCGTTCGGCGGCAAAGGAAATCGAAGCGCTTCCTCTCAAGGATCGACGCCGCGTTGTTGCCAGGATCGAGGCACTCGCGGGGAACCCGAGGCCGCCGGGCTGCGAGAAGCTGAGCGGAGAGGAAAAGTATCGGATTCGGCAAGGCAACTACCGGATTCTCTATGAGATTGTCGATCGCGACCTGATCGTGACCGTTGTGCGTGTCGGTAATCGGCGCGACGTGTATCGCTGACGCAGCCGCCGAGTGTACGAGTGCGGCTTGGTTCACGGATCGATTCAACGGACCGAACTCACCTTTCCAAGATATCGGTCTAACCAGTCGAGCGTCTCGCGAATCATCTCCTCTCGCGGGAGGAAGTGCTGCGTGGGATAAATCCGGTGTCGCTTGTCGGCGGTCGGAACGCCGAGCCGCTGCACGAAGGGAAGCGCTGCTGTCTCCAGCGGAAAGACATCATCGTAGCGGCCACTCATGATCAGCGTGGGCTGGTGAACGTGTGGGAGGTAATTGAAATCGTCGACTTCCTTTCGTCGCGGTGAGAAGTTCAGGCCGGGCAGATAGAGCACCGCCGTCTTGAGTCGCCGCTCCACGGCGAGATTGATCGCTCCGAGCCGGCCGCCCCAGCTGAATCCGATGTACGCGAACTTCGCCGTGTCGACATCGGGACGCGTTGCGAGATAATCGACCGACCGGCGCAGGTCTTTTACGTCCATGATGACGTGATCGCGATAAGTGATCGGGCCGAGCAGGCCGCCGGTCATGCTGTAGACCGGATCGGTTCCCATCGGTGTGGACTCGTCTCCGCCGCGCTCGTAGGTGTCCTTGTAGACGGGATACAGCAGTGCGCGGCCATTTGTAATGACGTAGGGCGGAAACGCGAGGAGCGACTT
>JALYJX010000059.1:7130-13795 GCA_030775065.1 Gemmatimonadota bacterium
CTTGCTCGATCGGACGTCTACCGCGTTTGCACCGGGGAAAAACACGGCGGTCTGGTACGGCGGCGGCACATTGCGAGGCAGGAAGAGGTAGGCTCGCATCCGTTCCTTCCCGTACGCCGCGTCGTACGCAATCGTCTGCTTGATCCACCTCGGGTCAGTGCTGTCCGATGCCTCGACTACCGCATTGAGCGGTGAACGGTCGTAGTCGAACAACGGCAGGAAGCTTCGGAACTCGTCGTCCGACACCGGCTTTTCGGCCGCGTAGTCGCGAAACCCGCGAGGGGCGGGACGCGCGAAGGGATCCGCTTCCTGTTTGTCGCTCGTTGACGCGGAAAGCGCTATTCGTTGCATCAGCCGCACGCCGTTTATCTCGGAGCGATCGAGCGGGTCCACGGTTATTGCGTCGCTGAAGACGTAAGCGTAATCGCTCCAGCCTCCGCCGAGGATGTAGCGTTTTGCGCCGTCCGCGTTCACGCACCATTCGCGGATATTCCCCGCCATGTCGTGCACCCCGTATGGCGTCATGCCCTTGAATGCGCCGACATTGGCGAGGCCCGAGCCTTCGATGTTGCTGCGCGGAAGCATCCATGAGCTCGTGCCCTGGTGCGCCGCTCGTCGCCAATGGAAGATCGTCGGCAGCTCCTTGCCCGCGAACTTTGCGTACGCGCGCGCTTCATACCAGCTGATCCCGCTCACTGGATGGTTCTCCCTGGCTTGCGGTATGTCGCCGCCTTCCCAGCTCGCCGGCCCCGGTCGCCCTGTCTTGTCGACAAATCGCGACATGGCGTCGTCCCACGACAGCTCTCCCTCCGGCGTGCTGAATGGGAATTCCCATAGATCCCGGCGGCGGTATCCGCCGGCCGCAACGAACTCCTTGAACTCCCTGTTGGTGACCTCGAACCGATCGATGTAGAAGTCCGGAAGCGGAACATCGTCGCCGGCGAGGCGTGTCGGGCTAGGTAGCGCCACGATTCCCCCGCGCACCCGCACCATCTCCGCGTTTTTTTCGGCGGCGCCGTCGAGCACAGCCGGAGTCGTCGCCCGCAGCTCGATCCCCAGCGGCCTCAATGAGGTGCGGTAGCCCGGCTTCTCATACTTGATGAGCAGAGTCACAGGCAACCGTGGAACGGGAACCGAAACGTCTTTGAGCGGCGTTTCTCCGAGCGGGTGCCATGTGGCGGTATCGCCGCGATACGACGTCCAGTAAACTTGCGCGCCCTCGGGCGCGGTGTTGAAGCTCGCGGTAGTTGAAACGCGCTTCCACAGGCTGTCGAGCTCGGCGTCTCCAGGCAGCGCAGCGCGCGCACGATCGGCGATGACGAACGCGCTGTCCGTGAGACCTGCATCCGCAAGTCGCCTGACCTGCGGAATCCCTGCCTCGCGCGCCCAGGTTTTCTCTCGAGCGCGCGACATCGACACGTAGGTGAATGCGCTCAGAACGACAGCCATCAAAGCCACCGTTGCGATTGCGGCATTCCTGCGCTTTGGCGAGCCGGCGACTCGGCTCCATGCCGTTCGCGCCGTCCCGACAGACGGCGTAGCGACCGACTCGACTGCCTCGAGGAGCTCATCCGCACTCTGCCAGCGCTTTTCCGGCTCCGGCTCGAGGCATCGCTTGATGGCGCGCGCAATTTCGGTCGAAGCTTCGGGTCGGTTCTCGCGGACATCGGGCGCGGGACCGGAAATCTTCGCGGCGATTTGCGCGGTCGGGGTCAACGAGGCGTTCGGCACGCGACCGGAGAGCATCTCGTACGCCAGGACGCCGAGCGCATATATGTCGGCCCGATGGTCGATCTCACCGGTGGCCATCGCCTGCTCGGGAGCCATATAGGCCGGCGTCCCGATCGCCATGCCGAACCCCGTGAGCGAGTCGCCGTCAACCTGGCGAAGTGCTTTTCCGATGCCGAAATCCACGACCGATGCGTGGCGGTCGGCGAGCAACACGTTCTCGGGTTTGATGTCGCGATGCAGAATTCCCTGGCGGTGGGCATAGGCGATGGCATCTACGACGTCTCGCCAGTACCGCATGGCCTCGGAGATCTCGAGTTGTCCATGTACCGCGAGCCGCTGGCGGAGTGATTCTCCCTCGACGTACGGCATGACGTAGTAAAGCAGTCCATCGGCTTCACCCGAGTCGAGCAGAGGGACGATGTGCGGGTGACGCAGATGCGCCGCGATGTTGATCTCGCGGAGGAACCGCTCTCCGCCGATTGCCGCGGCGAGCTCGGGATGCAGAACCTTGACGGCGACCTGGCGTTCGTGCTTTCGGTCGTCGGCGAGGAATACCGCAGCCATTCCACCGCGGCCGATCTCGCGGGAGATCAGGTATCTGTCTCCCAGAACGGCTCGCAGGCGGTCCAGTAGCTCACTCATCGTTCCCTAAACCTTTGGTGCGGATGCCTGCTTAGGCAAGTCCGCTGCCGGCCAGCTATTATCCGCGGCGCCGGGTGGCGCAGCAAAGCGATCGCCTTCACCTTTGCTAGCCGATCCCAATGCAGACCGACGCACTCGAGCGCGTGACGCGCACACTCGCCGACCGCTACCATGTCGAACGCCTGATCGGCGAAGGCGGGATGGCGACTGTGTATCTCGCGCGCGATCTCAAACACGACCGCGACGTCGCCCTCAAGATCCTGAACCCCGAGCTCGGCGCGGTACTCGGGACGGACCGCTTCCTCGCTGAAATCCGCGTCACGGCTCGGCTTCAGCACCCGAATCTCCTCCCGCTTTTCGACAGCGGCGACGCCGAAGGAATCCTCTATTACGTAATGCCGTTCGTCGAGGGCGAGTCGCTGCGGTCACGTCTCGAGCGTGAACGACAGCTCCCGCTCGATGAAACAATCCACATCGCAGCCGCGGTGGCAAATGGGCTCGACTACGCCCACGACCACTCCATCATCCACCGCGATCTCAAGCCCGAGAACATCCTTCTTCAATCAGGCCAGCCGCTCATCGCCGACTTCGGGATTGCGTTGGCCGTTACCGTCGCTGGCGGCCAACGCGTAACTCAAACCGGCCTCTCACTCGGCACGCCACAGTACATGTCGCCCGAGCAGGCAACCGGCGACCGCCAGATAGATCGGCGCACCGATATCTACTCCCTCGGCGCAGTGGTTTACGAGATGCTCACTGGTGAGCCGCCGCACACGGGCGGAACCGTTCAGGCAATTGTCGCGAAAGTCCTCACGGAGCGGCCGAGGCGTGTGAGGCTGATGCGGCCGAGCGTACCGGAGCATGTGGAGCAGGCGCTCGACTGCGCGCTGGAGAAAGTGCCGGCGGACAGATGGCAGACTGCCGGAGATTTCGCCGATGCACTGCGCGGGCGCGCGCGGACTCTTCCATCGACGAGTCGCAGCTACAGTGCAGCAGAGGCTTCGGCCTCCGCGCGGACACTCGGCTCGCGGCTGCGTGATCCTATAGTGGTGGCGGCCGTTGTTCTGGCGGTGGCTGCTTCCGGATTCGCCGCGTGGAGCTCGATGAAAAGCGAGCCGCAGGCATCGTCAGGACCCGTTCGCTTTGCGTTCGCTCCGGCCGAGGAGGTGGCGACGGTTATCGGAACCCTGGACATCTCGCCGGACGGGCGCACAATCGTCTATCTGGCGAGAGTCGGCGGAACGAACGCGCTCGCACTGCGGTCGCTCGACTCGCTGGCGCCGCGACTGCTTCCGGGTGTTACGGCCCCGGAAAGTCCGACTTTTTCTCCTGACGGTCGGTGGGTCGCATTTCTATCAGGGTCGGCCTTGCAAAAGATCTCGGTCGATGGCGGTCCAGTCATCACGCTCACGGAATGGACGCGCCCGAGAATCGCTCTCTATTCGATCAGATGGAGCGACGACGGAATCCTCGTCGGATCGGAGCGCGGACTGTTTCTCGTCCCTCCAGGCGGAGGAGAGCCGCGCCTGTTCGCGCCGATCGATTCCGCGCGTGGTGAAACCTTTCGCGCCGGTCCGCAGCCGATTCCGGGCACTCACGCCGTGTTCTTCGCGTCGGGCAGGGCAGCGCCGAACCCGCCTCGGATCGCGGTGACGATGGTGCCGAGCGGCAAGACCAAGGATCTCGGCATCCTCGGATTGAACGTGATCGGTGTTGCAGCAGGGCATCTCCTGTATCTCGCGAACGAGGTCGTCATGGCTGTCCCCTTCGATGTGAAAAAGCTCGAGACGAGGGGAACGCCTGTACCGGTCCTCGACCGGGTAAACGGACTCGGTCAGATCGCCCTCTCGCCAACCGGAACGCTCGTGTATCGCATGGGATCGGGAGCGGACCAGCCATCGCTCGTTTCCCGCGACTCGGTACAGCCACTATTGCCCGTGGGACGATACACGCACACCGCCTATTCTCCCGATGGCCGGCGCATCGCGCTGTCGTTACTCGATGGCGACAAGATTGACATTGCAGTGTACGACATCGCGGCGCGATCGCTTACTCGTCTTACGACTGACGGCTCGGGTAACGATCGTCCCGAATGGACCCCTGACGGCACGCGAATCATCTATCGGTCGGCGCGTCAGGGCAAAGAGGCACTGTGGTGGCAACCGGTTGATGGCAGCGCTCCCGCCGAAATTCTTCTCGAGCGGCCCGGCGGAGTTCAGGAGGGGGTAATTACTCCGGACGGAAGGACGCTGATCTATCGCACCATCAGGCCGATTACGGGCCGCGATATTCTCGCGCGGTCACTTTCCGGCGATACGACCAGCCGGCTCATCGTCGGGACGGATGCCAGCGAGTCGCACATCGCCGTTTCTTCCGATGGGAAATTTCTGGCGTACCAGTCCAACGAATCGGGGAGGGCGGAGGTATTCGTTCGATCCCTCCAGGGCGCGGGCGCGCGATGGCAGATCACGAGCGATGGAGGATACAGCCCTGTTTGGTCGCGCGACGGCAGAAAGCTTTTCTATTTCGGCGGGCGAAGCATCGCATTCGCGCGTATTTCAACTGACGGCGGCTTTGCTGTTGTTTCGCGGGATACGCTCGCCACCGGCTCGTACTTTCGTTCGCCCAGCCACCGCTCCTTCGATGCCACGCCCGATGGCAATCAAGTGCTCGCGTTGGTGTTCGCGAGTGGTGATATCCTGCCGGTAGTTGTCCTCAACTGGGTGACGGAGCTCAAACAGAAGCTCGCTCGTTAGCCTCGATGGCGCGCCCCCGTCGCTTTTACGCCTGAGGCGCTCAGCGCACGACCGCAACGACGAGGGCGATCAGTCCGAGCACCGCACCAAAGCCTGCAATCAGCACAGCCGCCTGCCCGGTCTTTCTCCATCGTAGCTCGGCGGCCTCGACGGCGCGCATCAGGCGATCTTCGCTCGACGGAGCCTCTTCCCCGAAGAGCGACTGTTGCA
Source organism: Gemmatimonadota bacterium (assembly GCA_030775065.1). Classification (GTDB taxonomy): domain Bacteria; phylum Gemmatimonadota; class Gemmatimonadetes; order Gemmatimonadales; family Gemmatimonadaceae; genus UBA4720. The sequence continues at coordinate 12,470 of JALYJX010000059.1, forward strand.
TCACGCTCTTCCCGCCCATTACCTCGGCCATGGCCCGCTCCATCTGCCAGTGATGAATTCGCTTGGCCTCGTCGATCCCCGGCTCCGCCGCCGCCATCGTCGCCGCCTTGAGAACCGCATTCTTGATGTCGCCGCCGCTGACCGGGTATCTCTCCGCGAGATCGCGAAAATTCACGTCGTCAGCCAGCGGAGTTTTTGACGGATGGATCTGCACTTTCCAGATCTGCTCCCGCTCGTCGACACCCGGCATCTCGAACAACACATGCGTGCGGATGCGGCGCTCGAACGCGGGATCGAAGTTCACCGCGAGATTTGTCGCGAAGATCACGACACCGTTGAATGCCTCGAGCTCCTTGAGCAGAACGTTCACGACAGTATTCGATTCGCGCGCATAACCCTGCACCGCGCCCGTCGTGCGACGTGAAGCAATCGCGTCGGCTTCATCGAAGAAGAGCACCGCATGCTCCTCGGCGGCCATCCTGAATACCGCGGCGACGTTCTTCGGCGTCTCACCCGCCCACATCGACTCCATCTCCGCGTACCGCACCGAGAGCAACTTCTTCCCCAGCGCCGTAGCAATCGCCTCGGCGCAGATGGTTTTTCCCGTGCCGGGCGATCCAGCAAAGTTGAATGCAAGGCCCAGCCCGCTCGAGTGGCGCTCGCCCAGGCCCCATTGGGTGAAGATCAACGCGTGGCTTCGCACCAGGCTCAACGCCTCGTCCAGCTGCGCGCGCGTGCGAGGCGGGAGGATTACATCGGCAAAGGTGCGGCGCGTGTCGATCGTCTCGACCGCTCGGCGGCCGCCGATTCGACCAGCGATGAAATCGCGGATGGGTGTAGGCATCTGACAACAGAGTTAACGAGGAAAACGCATCGAGAACAAGGACTACAGACACCGTTTCTCGTTAGTTGTTTCGACACTCGCGGCTTGGCAGGCATCTATGAAGGAGGTTCCTTCAGGATTCGGCGGATTATCCGGATTGGCTCCGCCTGTCAGAAAAGCATGCGGCCTGGCAGAAATTGATTATTGGGGAACTACGGAACTGCATATCGTTTGGGTATGCGTCAGCTCGTCGAGCAGGAGCTCACCAAATCCATCATTGGTGCGTTCTATGAGGTCTACAACACCCTTGGTTTCGGGTTTCTCGAGCATACATATGTGATGGCGTTAGAGCGCGAGCTCAGGGCCCGCGGACACCACGTTGCCCGGGAAGCCTCGGTGCGAATCATGTACAAGGGCGAGGAGCTATCCTATCAGCGACTGGACATGATCGTTGATGGGAAGGTCATCGTGGAAACCAAATCGACGTTGGAACTCCATAAGAG
>JALYJX010000060.1 GCA_030775065.1 Gemmatimonadota bacterium
CGCGCCGTAGTCGGCGATTCGCCACGCTCGCGGCGCTGAAGTCGCGCCGAGAAAGCCAAGCAAGGCGCCCGACTCGAGCAGGCGGACCGCCTGCGCCTTGAGCTCGACGAGGTGGTTTTGCGTCGCGTTGGAATCGACTGAAATGACCCGCCCGCCGCCGCATGCCACGAGCGAGAGCGCAGTACAGCCGCCCGAGCTGACGACAACGGTCGTGCTGTTCGCTGCCGGCGCGATTGCCTCGATCTCGAGAAGCGGATCCTCCCGAACCTGTGCGAAGAACAGCCTGTCGGCCGATGCCGAAGGCAGTCGAATGTCCCTTCGCACGCGATACGGCCGCGTTTGCCGGTCTTGGCCAATTGCGGCCTTTCGTCGTCGCTGATTTTCGTCGAGCGACGCGCGGCGCGGCATCGAGATGGCGGTCACGCTGCCCACCTCAATCCAAATTCACTCGACAGCGTGTCGTATATCTGCCGGTCCGCCAGTGCGTAACGGCGCATCACGTCGCGCACCTCCTGGCCCCGGTTTTTCGCCTGCTCGTCGAGCCAGTGCTTCACCCAGGACAGGTGGCCGCGCTCTTCGTCCAGCATTCGCTGGAGAGTCTGCGCGATGACGGGATGCACACCCGGCACGCGGAGATGCAGCGTGAAGTGGCGGTACACTCTGCGCTCGAATACCTGCGTGAGCGCCAGGACCTCCAGCAGCGTGAGCGGCGTTCCGACGGCTTCCGCGTACCGGGTCTGGTACGTGTCGCGCACGGGCGCAGGCTTGCCGCCGACGGCGATTATCGTCTCCGTCCACAGCTGCGCGTGCATCACTTCCTCGGCGCTATGGCGCGTGAGGCTCAGGATGAGGCCGGGATCGCGCGTACGCCGGACCATCTGCCCGAGAATGAGCCCGCCGTGCAGCTCTGACGCGCGATAGAAGTTGAGAAGTGCGATTTCCGAATTAGTGACTGTCATATGACCTCCGAAGGCTGAAATTCGTGTTAGATGCGTTTCTTGATGTGATCCACCAGCCGTGTACCACAGAGTCGCTCGATGCGACGCGCGAATGTCTGGATTGCAATCGGGTCGCCCGCCTGCGCAACTGGAACCGTACCGATCGCCTGTTCGCCGAAGTGATGAAAATCCGCGGCGGCGTCGAGGACGCGCGGTATCAGATTGAGGTCGCCTGCTATCCGCTTGGCGATCAGATCCGATGCGCTCTGCGCATGCCGCACCTCGTCCGCGGCAATCCGGCCGAGCAGATCGGCCAGCACCGGCTCTTCGCTCTGCTCGCCCAGGCGGCGGAAGAAGTAATGAGCGAGATGCTCGGAGAGCATGAACTCCACGAGGTGATCGATGAGACTGTCTTCATCGACGTCCGTTCCTGCCTGCGCGCGACGGATCTCGACAAGCTCTGCGTCAGTGATTGCAGGCTCGTATCCAACGCATTCGAGGTAACGCCGCAGGGAGTGGAAGTGCTTGAACCCCTCATAGAGCTCGAGCGAGAACACGACTCCCGCATCGACGTCGTCCCATGTTGCGCGAAGCAGACGCGCGAGATTCACTGGATGGAACGACTCGATGAGCGCCGCATCTCTCAGCCCCGCGAGCAGCTCGGGGCGCGCGTAGGCTCGATCTCGATCGATTGCCGTCCATCTGATGTCGCGCTCCACGGACCAGCCGCCACGATCCGCGGCGGCGGCGGTGCGCTCGTAAACGCGCCGCGAAGGACGTGAAAGTAGATCAATCATCTCAGTCCTGCTCCAATTGTGCCGAAGGGGCTTGGCGACCACCCGAACTCCGTTTCGTAATCGCCCGTAACGACGCCGTTCGCCGAAAGCACCGCGAGCAGCCAGCGCTCGATTCCGAATGCGACGCACGCAGATGCCGCAACGTCCCCGCTATCGAGGGATATTCCGAACGATTCACCGAAAAAGCGCTCGTGGTTGTTGAACGAGGCGATTGCCAGGGACCGGTCATTCGGGAAGCGGACGATCAGCTCGTGCTTCAACGCCTTGATGCGCTGAAGCGCAGCCTTCCCACGCGCCGTTGGCGCGAAGAAGGGATCGGTCGCCTGCACCGTTTCCACGGTGAGTCCGAGAGATTCCGCGAATGCGGCTGCCCGCAGCATCCACCTCTGTCGAAATTCTTCGACGTTGGCTGGCGTGCCGAGGCATACGATCTCGCGCATGCGAAACGCCCAGCCGCGCTCGAGCGGGGCGAGCCGATCACCCTCGTGTCTCCAGCAAACGCCTTCAGCGGTCATCAGCGTCGGGGATGTAACGCTCTGGCCGGCCAGCCTCTCATACGTGTGGTAGCAGACCGCCGGCGACAGCGCGGCGTCCGGTGCCTGCATCGCCTCGCGCGCTGCAGAGCCCGGCGAATCACTCGTAGCGATTTCTTCCAGCACCGACGAGTCGTCACTCAGGTGTGACGCCGCCGTCAGCCATTGCGGGAACGACGCGAAATACTGAGCGCGCTCGAGTGTCGCGAAAGAGATGCCCGAGGGAATGCTCCATTCGTCGCCCGTCTCTTCGTTTGCCAGCTCGGCCAGAGCAAAGGCGATGCGCTCCATCATTTCGCGTGCGCGTCCGCGAAGCCCGACGAGGCCGGGTGCAGTCTCCCAGATCTCGCCGCGCTCACGCAGGGACGTGATCACTTGTTCAGGCAGCAACATTGCTCGACTCCGTGAGAAAGACGTCCGCGATTCGGGAAACCGTGTGGAAGTTGTCCATCCGCATCCGCGAATCGGGAATCGTTGATTCGATCGCCTGCTCCGTGTAGGCGATGAGCTCGAGCACTCTGATCGAGTCCATCAGCCCGCGCGCGAACAGCGGCGTATCCGCGTGGATGGTTATGCCCGGAGGCGCCACCCGAGCGTTGAGCCAGCTGACCATCTCGGCGGTGAATGCGTCGCGCGTCATCACGCTGCCGCCTCCTCAGTCACGCCCCAGCCAGTGGAGATGAGGTTCTGCAGCATCGGCCCCCAATACTCGGAGGCAGACGGCGGCACGAATGTCAGTAGCTCGTCTGCAGCGCTCGTGTCGAACTGTTTCGGCAGCGCGAGCTGCGGAACGAAATGCGACAATGACGAAATGAGCCCGCGCAGCCGTGCGTCGCCGGTGTCCAGCACCGCGCGCTCGAACATCGCGTAGGTCGCGAGATCCGTCAGAATCGCGCGCGAGAGCCCCCGCCTCTTCCATTCGGCGTCCCGCTCCCACACGTCGTACGCGGTATCGAGCAGCTCACCGACCGTCAGCGCTCGCGTGCCCGAGCACAGGTGCACGGTGCGACCGTCTGCCCTGTCGTCCAGCGCCAGATGCGCGATCGCGTCGTTCACGTAATCGCCCGTGATTACGTCGAACATGTTCTCTCGCGCCCCCGGCATCATCGCGGCGAGACCGCGGTGGTAGATCCTGAGCGCTCGATGAACGCCGTTGACCTGCGCGACCGTGCCGTCGGCACCGCGGCACACTACCGTGGTGGGTCGGAAAATCACCCAGCTCGCCTCGCTCGAGCGCACGAGACACTCTGCCTCGTACTTCGACTGCTCGTACGCGTTCACCCAGCCTGCTTCTGTGCCGTTGTCGCGCTCCAGGATGGTGCCGGTAGCGCGTCCGGCGACGAACGCAGTGCTTACGAACGCGAACCGCTTCAGCTCCCTGCATTCCGAGGCCAGCTCGAGCAGGTTGGCGGTACCGACCGTATTCGACAGCCGCGATTCCTCCAGTGACTGCGAGAACCTCGTGTTCGCGGCGGCGTGGACGATCGCGCTTACTTCACCGGCGATGCTCGAACGGACATCCGGATCAATGCCAAGACCAGGTGATCGAACGTCGCCGCTCACGGCGGTGATCCGGGAAGCGAGCGCCGCCCAGGTGGGCAACCCGCGCTTCCATTGCAGCTCGTCTCTGACCAGCACGTACGCTGTGAGGTTTGCGTCTGCGTGGAGCATTCGCTGGAGGACGCCACGGCCGATCAGGCCTGTGGCCCCCGTAAAGAGAATTGTCTCTCTCATCGGTTAGGCCTCCACCGCGACGCCGGTCCAGTGCGCGCCGAAGCCGTACGAAAAGAGCAGCACGCGGTGGCCGGGCTCGATCTCACCCGAGTCGAGCGCGTCCCTGTAGTTGATGAAGTTGTCGCCGGCGAGCGTATGCCCGTGCCGGGCGATGTTGTCTGTCCACAATCGCGCGCGCGGAAGCCGAGCCAGGCCGGAAAGAATCTCCCAGCTTCGCATGCTGACGTTGTGCGGGATGATCCAGTCCACGTCATCCGGCGACCAGCCGGCTTCTGCGATCGTCTGATGCAGAACGTGCCGCGCCGTCGGGAAGTACGATGCAACGATCTCGTCGCGGAGGGCGTCGACGTCCCAGTAGTAGCCTTTCGTGACCGTCGTCGCTGAACGAAGCTGGTTGCGCGCACCGCTTTTCTCGATCAGAACGGCGCAGGCAGCGTCCGATGTACAGTTGAAAATCGCCTCACGCCCTGCTTTCGCCGGGAAAAATTCCGACGAGACGCACAGGGCCCGCTCGATTCCTTCGGTCAGGCACAGCGAGCGCGCGATGCGCGCCGCGGCCAGAAGTGTCGTGCACGCGAGCTGATCGACAGCGAACGTCCAGGCGTTCGTCAGCCCGAGGTCGTACTGCAGGCGGGCGCCCGGGTACATGAACCGGCGTGACGTGCAGAGTCCCGCAGCTCCGGCAGCGGAATCCGAAGCCGGCGAGAAGGCCATGGAGCCCGGAGTCCCACCGTAAATGACCAGGCCAATGCTCGCTGGATCGATATCCTGCTCGGTCAGCAGCTGGCGCGCGGCCGACAGAGCGAGCTCATATGGGCTCTCGTCCACCGCCACATGCACACGCGCGAAGCCGAACGACTCCATTGTCTCCGCAGAGCTCTCGAGAAGTCCGTCGTTGGCCATCTGACGGACGGTGCGAGAGCCCTCGGGGAAGACATAGCTGATGCCCGCTATCGCCGGGAGGTTTCGGGTGGTGCCGTTTGTGGTGGTGCGCGCCATTTCGGTTGATCCGTGAAGGGACGCGCTAAGGATCGCTCTCCGGGCGCTGGCGACCCATCCGCCATGCTACGTAGTATGCGGGCGGCGATTACGTAGGCCGAAAATCAACGGCAAAAGGAGAACAACAAGCTGGGAGCCCGCAGAGGCTCAGCCGGCAGCCTGGTGCTGACTCCGCCAGGGCTCTTGCCGAAGTTGTCGTTCACGTAGACGACCGTCTCTTGGCGCGTGAATTTTGCATGGGGTGAGGTGAGTCTCCGGATTCCTCCATGAGCGCTTTCGCGCGAAACGCACGCCCCCAATCGACCGACAAGGCTCTCATCGGAGAGATCGCGAATATCGCGCTCCCGCTCGATGGGCCCGTTCACCTCGACCCTCTCATCGAGATGATTGAGGATGCGAGGTTCGTGTTGCTGGGAGAAGCGACGCACGGCACTTCGGAGTTTTACACCTGGCGCACCGAGATTACACGCCGGCTCGTAACCGAAAAACGGTTCTCGTTCATCGCCGTGGAAGGCGACTGGCCGGACTGTTACCGCGTGAATCGGTACGTCAAAGGAGCCGGCGGAGAGAGCGCTGAAGATGTGCTGCACGCGTTCGAGCGGTGGCCGACGTGGATGTGGGCTAACCAGGAAGTTGCTCAGCTCGTTCGCTGGCTCCGCGCGCACAACGAGCGCGCACTGGACGAGCGCAAGGTCGGGTTTTACGGTCTCGACGTTTACTCGCTTTGGGAATCAATGGATTCCGTGATCCGCTACCTCGAGCGCGTGGATCCGGCCGCAGTCGCCAGCGCCCGGCGAGCATACTCTTGCTTCGAACCCTACAACGAGGATGCTCAGGAGTACGCGCGCGTTACGGCATTGGTGCCGACATCGTGCCAGGCCGAGGCCGTTGCGGCTCTTGTCGCTCTGCGCTCGAGGGCGGACGATTATCGTGAGAAAGCCGCAGGCACCGACGACTACTTCGACGCCGAGCAGAACGCGCTCATCGCGAAGAACGCCGAGCTCTACTATCGCACCATGGTACGCGGCGGGCCGACGTCGTGGAACGTGCGCGATCATCACATGACGGACACGCTCGACCGTCTGATGAAGCATCACGGACCACACGCGAAGGCGATCGTCTGGGAGCACAACACGCACGTAGGCGATGCGAGATTCACCGACATGGCGCGCGCCGGAATGGTGAATGTGGGCCAGCTCGTGCGACAGAAGCATGAGCAGGAGGGCGTCGTTCTCGTGGGGTTTGGCACCTACGAGGGAAGCGTGATCGCCGGCCGCGAATGGGGTGCGCCGATGGAGCGGATGCCCGTTCCTGAGGCACGCGGCGGTAGCTACGAGGCGGCGATGCACGAGGCCATTGGCCGGGACGGTCTTTTTCTTTTTCAGACCCAGGAAGAACCCATGGTTGCCCTGCGCGAGCCGCGCGGGCACCGTGCTATCGGCGTAGTCTACGATCCCCGAAGCGAGAGCTGGGGGAACTACGTGCCCACGATACTACCGCAGCGGTACGACGCATTCCTTTTCGTGGACGACTCGAGGGCGGTTGATCCACTCCAAATGCCCGCGAAGGTCGACGGCGAAGTTCCCGAGACGTTCCCGACAGGGCAGTGAGACAGCCTGCTATTGTTTCGCCTCAGGCGCCTGAAGTCCCCATCTAGCGTCCGCTCGCCAGAAATCCGGATACTCGAGAACGAACCCTGCTGCGTCCACCGTGAGATCGCGGCGAAATTTTCCGTTCGCACTCTCGTACCGGTAGCTCGCCGGCCCGATGCGTGAGTATGTCTGCTCGAGAACCTCGAGAGTGAACTCAGGGAATCGTACCCACGCCGCGCGTACGCGCGCGTTTTCACCCACTGCAAGTCCGAGGCGACGGATGGGCAGCATGTTGGTGCCCGGGCTGAAGTTGAGATCGACGTCGTCGCAGTCGGTCAGCTCCCACAGCTTGCTCCCGTGCATCGACCACTCACCCGCCGGATTGCGAAGGAGCTCCATCGCTATTGTTTTTTCACCGACGTTTCCACCGAGCGTGACGAGCTCGGTCTGCCAGTTTTCATCACATCGGATGTCGTATTCCAGGCGGCAGGGTCGTTCCTCATGCGCAAACACCGCAACGCCGCGAAGCTGCCAGCCATGCACAGTCTGGCGCTGCTCCGCCACCTCGTGGCCGGGAACGTCCAGACGCATCCATAGAATGCTTTGGTAGAATTCCATGCGCATTGGTTAACGCGCCGATTGCGCAGCCTGCCACAGGCGCTTGACCAGCTGGATCTGACCTGTGTGATACGCATCGTGCTGCGCAATCCCGACTATCAGCTCACCGATCGTCCATCGCTTACCACCCGTGAGAGCGGTTCGATATCGGCTTGACGGTATTTTCGCGATAGTCGCTGCAAGCTGCGCGTGTTCCGTCTTGAGGAGCGCCACATCATCAGCCCAGCCCTTCGCGTCTGGCTGGTCGGGCACCTGTGGAAAGTTCGCCGGCGAGCGCGGGAAACGTGCGCCAACACCGCCCTCGAGCCGGCGCCGCACCGCGTAGTTCCAGTATGCGATGTGAAGAGCGAGCTGCCATATGCTCTTGCGGCCAGGTGCAGGGATCCAGGCGGCCTGCGCAGCTGACACACCACGAAGAGATCCAGCGGGTGTTGGCCCGCCGTGCCACCCGCTCCGTCCGGGCCGGGGCTGGACGTTTTCAAGAAGCAGCGTAGCGAAAGGATCGCGCATTGCGGTACGCTACCTACCTTCCTGCCGCTCGCGCCTGCCTCACCATCTCCTTCACCTCGGCCATGAGCTTCGGACCATTATATGGGATCCCATCCTTTATCGTCCATTCGATGCCGCCGGTGTGCACGGCTTTTCCGTCCCTGATCTCCTCGACGCCGGTAGGATACAACACCTTGAGATTGTCCAGCGGGTTTCCGTTGACGACGATCAGATCGGCGAGATAGCCGACCCTCACCCGCCCGAGCCGGCTCTCCTCGCCGAGGATCCTTGCATTGTTGCCCGTTGCGTGCTGGATGATCTTGATCGGGTGGAAGCCGGCTTCCTGGTGCAGCTCAAGCTCGCGAATCAGACCAAACCCGTAAAGCTGATAAATAAACCCCGCATCGTCGCCGACGCCGATCAGGCCTCCGCGCCGCTCGAACTCGCGAAGTGCGTTCATCCAGATGCGATAGTTCTCCTTCCAGAACGTCTCGTCGGTTGACGTCCACCCGATGAAATAGGATCCGTGACTAGCCAGGTCAGGCTTGAAGTATTGCTCGAGCGTCGGGTGGAGGTAGTCGGCGAACCACGGTTGAGTCCTGGCTCGCTGGAGATCACGGCTGGCCTCGTAGATGTCGAGCGTCGGAACCCAGGCTACGCGCGCTGCGACCATCGAATCGAGCACCTGCATCAGCTCCGCTGAATCGGCCTCACGCCAGAGACGGCCGGCATAACGAAAGCGGTCAACCTCGTTACGGTAATTGTAGCTCGACGGAAAGTTCTGAACGCGATCCCTGATCGCCGCATCGGGAATCCCGTACCAGTGCTCGATGCTGGTAGTGCCCAGGCGGATGTCGTCCCACGCGGTGGTCTCTTCGACCCCGACGTGATGGGCGATGCGCAGCCCGAGCTTGCGTGCCTCATCCTGCATCGCTGTCATGATGTCGCGATCGGTGCCTACGAGCTTGATGCCGTCCACACCCATCTTCTTGAGATCGCGGACGCGCTGCCTCGCATCGTCCACGCTCCTCGGCGCCGGCGCTGCGGCAAAGCGGCCGTACACGAAAATCCTCGGGCTCGCTACTTCGCCTCGTGCACTGCGTCCTCTGAGGTCGATAATCGACTGCGTGTTGTCTGCGCCGACCTCGCGAACCGTCGTGATACCCGAGGCGAGCCACAGGTTGAGCTCGTACTGGAGTGGCTGAGGAATTCCGCCGCGCTCTTCCTGTACATGCGCGTGCGCATTGATGAGACCGGGAAGCAAGAACTTTCCCGTCGCGTCTAGCTCTGCATCGCCGGCCGCCGGCCGCTTCGCAACACCCGTTCTGACGGCGACCGGATCGAGGAATACGACGCCGGTGATCCGGTTCCCTTCGACTACTACATCCGCGGGCCCCGACGCTGGCGTTCCGTTCCCATCGGCGATGGTTGCGTTGCGGATGACGAGCCGCGTAGCGCGCTTTCCATGCACCGGGACGGCGCCGCCCTGGGCGAGCGCAGGCTCCGCGATCAGGATCGCCAGCCCTAATGCGTAAGGTATAAATGCAAAAGAAGCGACCACGTAGCTCACGAAGGTCACGAAGAGATTCTTGAATGTGAAAACAAAAAGTAACTCCCTGAAGTTCTCCGTGTTTTCCAATGCGCATGGGTCTAATCCGTTCTATCCGTCTTATCCGTTTTCACAAAAACGGCCCGGACGTTTCGCCCGGGCCGTTCTCTCTAGTCTCTGATCTGCTTCAGCTGCTTAGCTTGAACTTGAACGACTGCTGCACCACCTGTGAGACCTTCGTGTTGCCGATTTTCGCCGGCTTGAATCGCATCGAGGGTATTGCCCGCTTGACGGCGTCCACGAACGCTGCGTTGGCCGAGTTCAGAACCTTGAACGAGCCGCTCTGGATACGCCCGTTCTCATCGACGACGAACTGCGTGTCCACCTGCCCCTCAAGGCCGCTGGACCGCATCGATTCCGGATAGTCCACCTGCGTGCCGGAGATCGCCGAGACCTGCTCCTCGACCTGGAAGTCCATGTATGCCTTGTCGGGGTCGATGCCAGCCTTGCCGGCTTCGTTGTCACCTGTGCCGCCTTCCTTTCCTGAGGCGGTGCCGCCGGCGACTCCCTTCCCGCTGAAGTCGGCTTCATTGGTCACTTTTGCCGAGAGGTCAACCTTCGGCAGCTCCACGGGAATGTTCACCGGAGCCTTGAGTACCTGGAACCCCTTTGGTGGCGCGATTTCCTGCTTCGGCACAGGTGGCAGCGGCTGGGGCGTATGCTCCGTCCGCGGAGGTGGCTTCTTTACCTTCGGCGGAGGCGGAGGAGGCTCCTTCTTCTTTATCTCGGGGGGCGGAGGAGGCTCCTTTATTTTGACGAAGTTGACATTCTGCTCGCGCTTTTGATTGTCCTTTTCTATGCCCGCGCGCGCCGTGGCGTAAACGGCGAAAAAGATGATCGCCGAATGGAAAACCACGCTGAAAATCGTCCCCCCTGCTGCTTTCTGTTTGCGAGGCTTCGATTCGAGTAATGTCGTCATCATTTCCGGTTTGCTCCGTTGACTGCCACCCCTTTTATAGGCAAGGGTCCTGCCACGGAGACACCGCTACGAGGCCTCTTACGCCCTTGACACCCGACACGTCTTCCGGTCCCCCAGCTATTGTCCTCTGGAGGACTCACCCGCTTTCTTCAAGAGAACATCGCTACCAGATCGACTGTGAAATCTCAGGCACTTTCCCACATCACACTTTTTTGCGCTTTTCTCCTCGGGGCGGGCTGCACCGACACAATTGCACCGCTTGACGATCTCTGCGGCGTCACCCGCAGACCCTCGAGCACTCCCCTCACGCACGATCCTGTTCTTTTCGTGCACGGCTACGGCGAGAATCCCGACTTCTTCTGCCTGATGATCGACCGGTTCCGGGCGGATGGATGGGCCGAGCGAGAGCTTTACGCCTACAACTACAGCTTTGTCCGCTCGCACGCAGGGAATGCCGACGAGATCAGGCAGCAGGTCGACAAAATCCTGTCCGAGACACAGGCCACAAAGGTCGATATCATCGCCCATTCCGCGGGCAGCGTGTCCTCGCGCTACTACATGAAGAATCTTGCGGGCACCGCGAAGGTTGACGCGTGGGTATCACTCGCTGGACCCAACCACGGCACGGATACGGCACTCAACTGCAACTTCACGCCGTGCCTCGAGATTCGCATCGGCTCGCAGTTCCTCGCCGATCTGAACGCGGGAGACGAAACGCCGGGACTCGTGCGATACGCAACCTGGTGGTCCCCATGCGACGAGACGATCAACCCGGACACGAGCGTCCCGCTCGCCGGCGCGACGAACAATCAGTCAGGCTGCATAGCGCATGGGCAGTTCCTGACCGATGGAGTGATTTATCAGCAGGTCCGGGATTGGATCGATTGAGGACTTGAACAGCGATTTCCAAGAGGGTCCGTCGGTTCAACTAAGTCCCGGGGGCGTTCTCTCGATCTTTGAGTCAAGCAAGCTGGCGCAGAGGCACAGAGAAGACCTTTCTTGGTTTACTGCGGTCCATCGGTCAATCAGATCGCGGCTTGTCTGGATCGCGAGACACACGGCTGGATTTGCGATGTAAAAACAACAGAACTCTGTGTGTCTCTGTGCCAGCCTGCTTGACTCAGAGATCGAGAGAACGCCCTCGAGAACCAATTGGACCGACGGACCCTCTTAGAAACGACGGACCCTCTTAGAAAATTGCCGTTGTAGTTGCTGTTGTAGTTCTCACCACCCAAGGCTAACTCCCACCGAGAAGTATGGCCTCGCCTCATCCGGCTGCGGACCATTGAATTGGTTGTACGTAAGAACCTCTCCACCGCTCGCCTGCCCGAATTCTCCCACGGTCCGCAGGACCTGCGCGTTGATCCAGAGACTCGTGAAATAATTCGTCCGCGTGAGCTTCTGCTGGAGCGCGACAGGCCCGCCGCTTCCACCCTCGCTCGCCGGACGGGGCGCGACGAACACACTGATGCTCGCGTTGCTGTCATATGTGTCCTGTCCAACGCCGACCGCACCCCCAAAGAAGAGGAAGCTCTTGCCTGCGACCGCGCGCCATGAGTTCGTCCTGACTCGAAGACTGTCGAGAACCAGGCGATCTTCCCCGGCGGTACCGGTGATCCTCACGAGAGGAAGCTCCCGCGTCAGAAAGCTCACGGACACGCCGGGAACAAGCGCGCTCTCCTGGAGAATCCCGAGCTTTGCGCCGTAGCCGAACTTCCATGACCCCGCGGGCACGGCGACATCGACGCTAGCGTTGCTGTAAACGGGCAGATACGACGCGCTCAATAGAAGGTCCAGCCCGCCGATCCTGGTAAGTCCGAGCGGGAGGCCACCAAAGATTCCAACGGCGGCGTCGCCGGTGGGCAGCCCCATGAACGGCTCGGTCACCGTATACGTGATTTGTTGTGCGCCCTCAGTCTCAGGCACGAACTTGTCAACTTCCGGGAGTGCCCCGCGGATTCCGTTTCCTCTCAACCCGATCACGAAATGCCCGAGGCCGCCCAGCGTTCCGGTAAGCCCCTGAGTCGCGTTGCCGCCGGCGAGCAGAGCCCCCAGCTGAGGCGCCATGTACTGAAACAGGTCGACCGCCTTCTGGCAGGCGTCCTGCGCGATTTTCGTGTTGTCGGGCTCGCCGTTCGGCAGGAAGGAGCCGGGCGGACACTGCGGGCTTACGCCCTGCGCACCGACAGTTGGTGCAAGCGCGAGCGAGATAGCGAAGACGACGAATGAGATTCTGATTTGCATCTGATGATTGCTGGCAAGTGTTGACGAGTCGGCCGCGGGCGCGTCACCCGTCGGCGATGACCCAGAACTTCTCGGGACGCTGCGCCATTTCCGGCCGGAAGAGCCCTTTCAGGTACTCTATGTCGGCTTTGGCGTCTCCTGTCGGCTTGAAGGGAGGGAATAAGACGATCGTTTTTCGCGAGTAGTCGAACGCAACGGGGACGATCGGAACGTCCGCACCTTTCGCGACGTGATAGAATCCGGTCCTCCAATCAGCCACTTTTTTTCGCGTCCCCTCCGGAGTGATCCCAACGACCAGCCGGTCGCGGCTCCGGAATACGTCGACCATCTCGGCGACTCTGTCACCCCTGACAGAACGGTCAACCGCGATTCCCCCTAACCAGCGCATCATCGGGCCGAGCGGGCCTCGGAAAATCGAATCCTTGCCGAGGAAGGAGATTCTTAGTCCCAGCGAGAAGAGCGCGCCGACGCCGACGAAGAAGTCCCAGTTCGAGGTATGCGGCGCCACGATCACTACGAATTTCGGCAGAGGCGGAAAGGTCCCCTCGAACCCCCACCCCGAAGCCGCGAGAGCGGTCCGTCCGAGCGACCGCGAAAAGGTGTTCCCGCGCGCGGGTATATTCGGATCGAGCTCCGGCACGTGCATTCGCGGATTGTACTGTCTCGCGGCGGTAACGGCCACCTCGCGAGGCGGCCAACCAGGCACTTTCGACCCTTACCGTTTCGCTCGCGTGCGCTTGGCGAGCGTCGAGCAGACGTTCGCAAATGCGCGCGCCCCGTCCGATCGCAGCTTTGGACGGTCCCAAGACATGTACTGAACATGGCTGGGGTCGGGCATCGAGCCTTCCTTCACTACCGCGCCGTTCTCAGCATAAAACGACTCGGTCAGCCGCTTGATACGAACAGGCGTGCACCTGACGAGTGCCACCTCCGTCATCTGCGTGTAGGGCCGCTTGCTCTCGAGCCTGCGCGCTGACGAGTAATCCCAGCGGGTGCGTGTGATATACGATCCGTCCGAGTTCCGCTTTGCGCCGGCGGTATCGAGGGCCACCTTCACGCCGTTCTGGCTGTAGATGATTGGCCATGAGGCCTGCGCACCGGCAACCGGCGCGATTCCCGTCAGTGCAAATGCGGCGATCGCCGCCACAGAGGACAAACGCTTCATCAAAATATCTCCGTAAGAGAGCGCGCCGGTGATGACGTGCTGTTTGTAAGACCCGCCCGGTACCCGACGGGTTCCGCCGGTCTATGCCAAATCC
>JALYJX010000061.1 GCA_030775065.1 Gemmatimonadota bacterium
ATGCCACGCAGTCGTGTTCTCATGGTTGCTGGTGCGGTACTTGTCCTTGTGCCGGCCTGTGGCTCGGGCAAATTCGCTGGAGCGCAGTCACCGCCGCAGGCCGCTGCATCAAGTGAAGATGCCTTTCTAAGGTGGTCTCGCACGCATGCAGTATCAATCGCAAGCGTTGAGGCGACCGACAGCCTGAACGATCTCCGCTTCCTGCAACCCATGGCCGGGGAAGCGCGTGTGTTCGCCTTGGGTGAGAGCGGCCACGGCATCCACGAGTTCCTGGCGTTTCGGAATCGATTGGCGACGTTCCTCATTCAGAACTTAGGCTTCACAGCGGTCGCCGCTGAAACCGGCGTTTTTGAGGGGATGCTCGTTGACGACTACATCAATGGTGGCAGTCTCGATGTGGCGACAGCGGCGCAAGCAGCATTCCAATGGGACGGGTCCGACCGTGCGCTCGACGAGAATCGGGCGCTCCTCGAGTGGCTGCGGCGTACCAATGCCGCGACGACGGGCCGCAGGATTCACTTCTATGGGATCGACCTGTCGGGTGGTGACGGTAGACGGGGAGAGATTCTCCGTGCACGCCGTAGCGTTGATGCGGCGGTCTCGTATCTGCAACGCTGTGATGGAGATGCCGGCGCGGCGTTGCGGCAGCGGCTGGAGCCGTTCCTTGGGCGTTTTACCAGCCCGGAGTATGCTCACCTGTCGATCGTTGAGCGGAACGCCGGGACTGCGACACTTGCCGACCTGACGAGCCTGCTGAAGCGACGGCGTCAGGACTGCCTGGCAGTGACGTCGGAGGCCGAGTACGACCGCGCTCTGAGCAATGCGGTCGTGGCACGGCAGGTCGATGCGATGTTTCGTGCGACGCCGGACCCGGCACTGAAGCAACTTGACTTGCGGGACATGGCCATGGCGCGCGACGCCGCGATGGCCGCCAACCTCCGCAGCGTCCTGGACCACGAGGGACCAAACGGACGGATTCTCCTGTATGCGCACAATGCGCATGTGATGAAAGTACCGATGCGTAGGGTGGCACATCCCGAGGCATTCCGAAAGTCTCCGACGCCCATGGGGCAGTATCTTCACTCGACACTGGGGAACCAGCTGGTGGTCCTCGGATTTGCATTCCAGCAGGGCGTTGGGGGCGACTTGCCCCTTCCGCCATCTCTGCCGGGTAGCGTGGATTCCGAGCTGGCCCGCGTCGGGCCGCCGTTGTTTGCCATCGATCTCCGTGGCGGGATCCACGATCCTGGCGCATCGGCATGGCTGCGCCAGCCGAGGATGAAGCGCCAGCTAAATGATCCAGACGACGATCGGTACGCTGAACTGGTCCCCGGAGACGCCTTTGATGCCTTGGTCTTTGTTCACACCGTTAGCCTCGCACGGCCGATCACGACGCCTGGGACACTGCGTTGACATCTGTGCATCACGGATCTCCCTCGCTCCTCCGGCTGGGGATGCCCCGCCCTCGGTGCCCCGCTCACCGTGAGTTGGAGCTGACGCGTTGCGGCAGCCTTTGCTTTGCCGACCGCGTGAATGTCGCTATCGCGCCACTACCCGTGCCTACGAAACGTTGATGTTTTCCCTTCAGATTCCAAAGGGCCTGAACCGAAGCAACCACTGGCTTCGCTCCAGAAACGCTTCGGCCTGTCGCATACGGGCCTGGAAAGTGGCGCGGTGCATCCCCTTCGGCCTCCTAGGCAGATCGCCGTCGCCGAGCAGCGGAGCGAGAATGCGATCCGCCCGGTTTTCAAGTCGGTAGGCAGGCGCAATCCGCTGGCTCCTGTATCTGATCGCGTAGCAGTTCCGACATGCAAATGCACGGGCCTTGAGTTGGCGCGGACGATACAAAACACTACATCGTCGCCCACAGGTTCTTCGTGGGCAGACAAACCATAAGCGAGAACCTCCGAAGTTTTGACGTGTTCTCGTCAGCTGGACGAACAGACTGTCGATCGAGACCCAGAGTGAAGGCGGGATGTGATCTCCAGTTCGCGGAAACGACCACGGCGTGTTACCCGTCGAAGTACCAACACTGAGTCTGGCTGCCAACGGAGTATCATCACCCCCGTTCAACTCAACTTCGAGCGGCATTGACGGCGAGCTTAAGCGAGATGGAAGGCTCGCTAGTATCCCCGCCTTGACAAGGTCAGTCATGCTGACCCGGACGCAGTCGATGTCGAGGTAGCGATTAGAGCGCCTGCCGTACCGTCCTGAGCCGAAGCCACCCACTCGCTATGCCTCCATCTGAGGTCCACTTTGGCTGATCATTTCGGATGAAAGGGCCGATATGACGGGGGCAGTTCTCGCCACCGAAGCGAAACCCCTTACCCGTTTAAGTTTCCGTTTGTGCGACATTTTGCCTTATTGATGAAAGAGGAAACCGGCACTGCGGGGAAGCAGCTAAGGAAAGGTCAATTTCTGGTCAAGGTATCAGCCCGGAGCCACACGCTAGAAGGCACGCTTTGCCGTCCAGCCGCTCCGTAGAGGCACGATCCACCCAACAGGCACCAACACCTAGCTTCGGGCGTTATTCGGGGTACCTTATTGGGGGTGGAATCGGCCTCCAGGATCACCGTCCAGCACGTTCAAGCCGTGCATGATGCTGCCCATGATAGGGAGGAGGAAGCCGAGCGCCGGGACGAGCGCATGCCGTCGTCAGCGGCAGCGATGAGGGCGCAGGTGGCCGTGTTGCGCGAGGTCGAAGGGTTCCTACTCCAATTCATTCCTGAATCGCAGCGTAAGAGCTACGAGTTGGTGGTCGGTCGCGGGAGCAGGACATAGCGAGAACGAAAAACCCGCAAGGGTTGTCACGAGGGAGGTTCGCATGCATCGCATCATACATCAGGAGCGAACACGCAGAGGCTGAATACTTCGGGGCTTACACGATCTTGCCATGCTTGCGGGCCGAGCTGTGCCCGGACTGTGCCCACACACACGCGAAACACAGTCAAAGACGAGGGGCCGCCTGAACGACGGCCCCTCTGTAAACTCAGTAACGTCATCACCATCGACTGCAATCGACGAACATCGCGACGAGCCCGAGTCGGATTAAAAGTCCGTTGCTCTACCAGCTGAGCTACCGGGTCTGACGATGGTTGGCACTAAACCTAGCGAGGCGCTGGCAGACCGCGCCACGCGGTCGCGTCGCTGAGCGGTCGGGCAGTCTATCGCGGATCGAGCGAGCAGGCGAGCTCGGCCAGTGTGCCGGGCTTCTTCTTTTTTCCGCCCTCGCTGATGAGCACAACGCTTCCCGTGGTCGCCCCAAATGCCACGCCCTCACCCTGCGGTTCGTTCAGGGACTTCAGATCCATGCGCATCGCGGCGGGCGACCCGCCAGCGAACTCGCGCGCTCTGTAAAAGCCGACGTCCCCGTTCGTTCGCAGCGCGATCCATCGGCCATCCCCACTCATGTCTGCGCCGGTGATTCGTTCATTCTTGCTCGCCTTCCCGTCGGAAAGGTTGCGCACTAGCTGCAGTGTCGCAGTGGTCCCACCGGCCGCGGGACGCGAAAGGCGATACACCGCGCTCCCTTCACCCTCGCCCTTGGTAACTATATGGATAGCGCCTTCAGGAGACACGAATAAAGCCTCGGCGTCGTGCGGACCGTCAGGGTACTTTGCTCGAATCGCCTCTACACGAGCAGAGCTTGTCGCGCTCGGAGCCGGCTCGGTCACACGGTAAATGACGATGTCGGATCTCTTCGCACCGTTGTCGCCAATGTCGCCGATGTACAGGCATTGACCACTGGGACACGGTCCAAGATCGATGCTCTCCCAGTCGTCGACCCGCGCGCCGGTCAGGCGAACGCGCCCGCGGGCTTTGCCTGCGCGGTCGACCGCGTAGACATAAGGCTCGCCGGAGTCGTTATGCGTCCAGATGATCCCGGAGTGAGCGACGCTGGCGGCGGCTCCGCTGGCCTCGGACAGGCCGTCGGGCAGCGTTACAAGCTTGCCGCGCAGCTGGCAGACTGCGCCGCCTTTTTCGTCGCGGGCTTTCGCTGCAGCGGGTTGTTCGAGCAAGGCGAGCGCAGCTTTCGCAGTTTCTCCGAGACTGGTCTCGCGCGCCCGGGAAGTACGTGTCACCATGCCTAAGATGAGCAGCAGTGCGGCGATGCCGACGCCGATAGCCCCTGCACGCCACTTCCTGCCACGCGCCGTGCTGAGGCCACCTTTGCCCGAAGACGCCAGCGTGGCTGCCTTGCGCAGCACTGCCCGGAGCCCGGGGTCGTCTACGAGGTCACTGCTGTCTGCGAGGGGTGCCCAGCGCCTTTCTCTAACCCCTTCATCCGGCCATGAGGAAGCTTCTGAAGTCACACGCATCAGGAAAACTTCAACCAGCGCCTCCTCCCCCCCGTGAGTGTACCGGTCGAATGGAACCCGGTCGACCTTGCCCTTGATTCCGCCTTCCTCGAACGCTTCGCGGCGCGCGGACTTCCGTGAGCCGACGTCTTTGTCTATTCGGCCTTTGGGGATTACCCAATTACCGCTTCCACTTGCGGTCACGAGCAATACTTCCGGGCTTCCGTTTTCAACCCGGCAGGCGACGACTCCGGAATGCGTGGGTTGATCGGTTGGCGGCTTGTCTTTTTTGGGCACTGGGACACCTTCTATTCTGAGACTTGGTTTGTCTTGACGGGGATCGGGAGGTCCTCCGGGATAGATCCTTTCAAGTCGCGGGCCTTTCCGTCGAAGGCGGCGTGCGCGGCCTGGTCTTACTGGCGGGCGGTGGCCTCGGCGGCGGCCTGCTGGAGCAGAATCGCGGTCGCGGGGTCGATGACGAGCGCCCGACCGCTTCTCAATCGCAGCGTTGCTGGTAACCCAGTCGGCGATTTATCCAGGCGAGACCACGAAGTACGCGGCTATCGCCGCGCTGGTCGCGTCATTGCTGAGCCTCGGTCTCGCCCTGCGCCCGAGGCCCGCCGCGTAAGATCCGTCAGCGGGCTTTTCTCAGCTCCACGCTGCCGTTCACCGTGCTCATCCTGATTCGTCGTCCGCCACGGCCAATCGTGCCTTCGGCGTGGCGAGGACCGAATTTGCCCGTGATTGTAACCGGGAAATCGCTCGAGATACCCCCATGCATCGTGTCGAGCGACACGTTGGCATCGAGTGACGATGGCGTCTCGACCGTTATCCCTCCGTTGACCGTGCTGAACTTCATGTCGCCTTCGCGAGAGAGAGCTCCCATTCGCGCGGTGATGCTTCCGTTGACGGTCGATGCGCTCACGGGACCAGAACTGGTGGTCACTCGGACGCTTCCGTTGACTGTATTCGCGGTGACCTGGCCGGAGGCATCGCTCACTTCGAGACCACCGTTGACAGTGCTGGCACGAACTTCGGGGCCGACGCCCCGAACCGTCATCGCACCGTTCACTGTGCCCGCCCCAACCCGCACGCCCCGCGGAACCTGCACGGTGAATTTCACCGAGACATTCCGGTTGCGCCGCCGGTCGTGGTCGCCCGGTGAATGCAGTCCGTCCTCGTGACACCGGTCGTTCTCGTAGGTCAGCGCGCAAATCCGGATGTCGCCTCCGCTCTGAACGACGGCGAAGCTCACGTCACGAATGTCCCCGTCGCGGCCCGGGTTCTTTTCCGCCCGCACATGAACCTGATTGTCCGAGCTCGGGCTGATGGTCACCGCTCCGTTCACGTTCGATAGGCGGAACCAGCGGCCGGAGTCGACTCTTCCCTGCCACGTCCACACCTCGGCATCACGGCCAAGACCTGTCTGCGCCGGAGACGTATCTGGCGCGGCCATGACGGCCGCCGCGAGCATTCCCACAAAGGCAAGTCTCATTGCGTCATTCCCTGGAGTCGCGGCCGTCGCCACGCTGAAGTTTTATCTGTCCGCTGAACGTCTCCGCGACGATGCGGGACCGGCCGTCGCCGATCCTGAATTCGATGTTGCGGGTGGAGCGCGTCGTGCCTCTCGGCTGAAGCGTCACCGGAAAATCGCTGTCGATACTGCCGCTGAACGTCTCGAGCATCACCTGCGCTCCGACGTTCGCCGGAAGCGACAGCCACAGCGACCCGGAGTGTGACTTGAATTCATACGTACCGGAAGGGTCGAAAGTGCCAGCGTAGGCGATTCGGCCGCTGACCGTCCCGGCGCGAACGTATCTCGAACGCGCCCCGGTTATCGAGATGCGGCCGCTGACCGATTCGCTCTCGACGTCGCCGGCGACCTCGAGCACTTCCACGCGCCCGCTCACCGAGCTCGCGCGCACGTCGCCGGCAACCTGCGACACAGACACGTTACCGGACACGCTGGCGGCTTTCACCTTTCGCGCGGCATCGTTGACGATCACGCTGCCGCTGACGGAATTCACGTCGACTTCCCCCTTTGACCCGCGCACCGATATCGGCCCGGAGATCGAGTTGGCGAGGACCCGCGTGCCGGCGGGCACGGTCACCTCGAAGCGTGCATCACCAGCCCCGTGCGCGCAGTTGGCTCCATAGTCGTCCCTGCAGCGCCGCCCTCCCGGATCGACCGAGAGCCTGAGCCGCCCGCCCGTAGCGTCGAAGCGAATGTCGCCTCTCGTGCTGGTGGCACGAACGCGGGCCTGCGAGCCGCTGCCGCCAACCACCTCGATGCGTCCGGACATGAGCGACAAGTCCACCGTCGCCTGACGGTCGAGCGTGACTGTCGTGTCCAATGACTCTCTGTAGTCCCTCTGGGCCTGTGCCGGCGCGGTAACACACGCGACCAGCGCCAGGCTCGAGAGCACCACTTTAACAATCATCTTGATCTGCACTCCAATTATGTCCTCGAAGGCAGCAGCGCCACCGTTCGAAGGAGCTCGACCTTCTTGTCGAGCGCACTGTTCAATTGATCAACCAGGAACCCGCTTCTCGGGTCGCGCGCGAGCGCGGCCCGGCTCTGCCTCACAGCAGCGTCTATGACCTTGAGACTTTCCTCGATTACGGAAACAGTCGCCGGGTCGAGCTCGCGCCGCCTTTCGGTGATGATCGTCTGCAACCGCTGGATCTCGTCCCCGTAGGTCATCTCGCTCGCGGTTCGCGTAGTGCCGCTGGACCGGGACACGAGCGCGGCCGACGGCGCCCCACCCCGTATTGTCGGCCTGACTGGTGACGCAGCTGCCTCTGGCTCGCTTGATCCCGCCGCGGACTCCACGGCGACCGCTGCCGATTGAATGTCGTCCGGGCCGCCGTCGGGGAGCGCGCTGCGGGCCGGCTGCGTCGGAATTGGCGCTTCACGCACCACAGTCGCGACTCGCGCCAAGGGAGCGAGTGTTCTCGATGTCACCACGTAGGTCACGCCGGCCGTCCCGATTACCAGGGCCGCAGCCGCGGCGGCCGCGAGCGGTATCCAGCGGCGCGGCATTGCCGGACGCGATGGAACGCTGAGCGGCAGAACCGCCGGTGCGATTCTCTCGGAAATGCCCTTCCACAAATCACGCGACGGTGCGAGGTCCGGCAAGCGACCCGCTTCGGACCGAATAGCACCGATGTCGCGCATGACTGCACTGCACCTCACACAACTCGCCACGTGCTGATCCACGCTTGCGCGCGAAGGGAGATCGAGCGTTTCCTCGAGATAATCGAGAAGCAAATCGTCGACTCGAGCGCATGTCATCGTGATGGGTTGGTTCGTCATCGGTTAAGTGCCTCTCTCAATAGCAGCCTGGCGCGATGAAGCTGCGCCTTGCTGCCGCCTGCCGTGATGCCACAGAGCTGTGCGATCTCTTCGTGCTTGTAGCCTTCAACGTCGTGCAGCACGAAAATCTGCCTCGCTCCGGGCGGTAAAGAATCAATTGCTGCCGCCAGATCCATTCTGTCGGCGTCGCGGGGCATTGTTGCTGCCGCCGCAAAAATTCCTTCGCCGACCTCGTCATCGTCTTCCTTCATCCGCTTTCGCGCTCGGCCCTCGTTCTTCCGGTCCGTCAGCACGATGTTCACTGCAATCCTGTGAATCCATGTCGAGAAAGAGCTTTCGCCTCTGAACTGCGGCAGCTTTTCCCATGTCCTCACGAACACATCCTGCGTCAGCTCTTCTCCCCGAACTCTGCTTCCGCACATCCTCGTGCAGAGCGTGAAAACCCGGTTTACGTGCATCTTGTACAGCCGCTCGAACGCGCGCCTGTCGCCGGACGCTGCCAGAGCGACATCCGCCGTGTCTCCGGCGGGTACCATGGGCTGCATCAAGACAGCTGCCGACAATCGAGGCTCGTCACTCTTTTAGCTGCTGAATCAGATACTAGCCGACGTCAAATGGTTTGAAGTCGCGAGCGACTCAGCGACGTGCTATCGAGAGCGGACCGTTGTGCGTGATAGCGCGAATCGTCGGGCCACCAGATCCGAGGGTGGTCGAAATGCTGCGACCGATTCTCCCGCTTACGGTGACCGGGAAGCCAAGACTCATCGGGCCGTTGTTGGTCCCCGCCTCGAGGCGTGCCGAGTATGCTTCCGGAATGCGGAGCGACAACGGGCCGTTGCGCGTCTCTGCGTCGAGGCCGCTGCCTTCCCATCTTGCGCCCGTGAGAACGATCGAGAGCGGACCATTGCTCGAGCGCGCCCGCACATTTCCCGAGAGCCCACGCAGCGCCAGCGGTCCGTTCCGCGTTTCCAGCTCCATGTCACCCGAAATATCTTCCACGCTCACCGAGCCATTCGACGTGGCCAGCCGAAGATCAGACCGCCTCGGCGCCCAGATTATCAGGTTGGCCGACCACGATGCGTCGTCGAGATTGCTCGGGCCCTCTGCCCGAATGTTAGAGCCGCTTACGACTGTTCTCACCTGACGCGCGATGTCGCGAGCTTCGGCCATGGTTCTGGCCTGGGCTTGAATACGCGTCGTGATCGTCAATTTGTCGGCGGCTGCCCCAATCACGGACACGCCCCCGTTCCGCAGTCCATCGACGGTGAGCGTCCCGCGCGGCGCGGGCGCCTCAGTGTGTCGGACCTCGCAGAACTTCTCGCGATAATCGCCGTAGCGGCCGTCGTTGCAGTCAGCCAGCCACTCAGCGTCGCTCTGGCGAGGGGACCCACGCTGTGCGGAAGCGCTGGTGGGGGGAATGAGTGCGGCAAATACGACGAGCACCCGGAGAACGTTGGCGTATCGGGACATGTTCAATTTTGAGTTGAAGGTGAATGGCGATTTGACATCGCCACCGCCGATAACGTTTGAAGCCGCCTACGGACGCGTAACCCGCAACGTCGCGACGTAATTCGCCAGCGGAATCGGGGAACCCTGTTTGGGCTCTGGTTTCAACCCGGTAAAGCTGATCTCGTACCCGGATATTCTCGCCGAACGCGGAGAGAGCGTCGTATTCAGGATCACTGTGCTTTTTGCGCCGGTCTCGTCGGTGACGACCAACGACACAGCTCCATTTCCCGCCCAGACGCACTGGACGTCAACTGGACACCGCGAATCCTCCGGGACACCCACAAAGGAGAACGTGATGGCGGTTCCGTCCAGCCGGGCAGTCTGTCCCGGCTTCAGGTCGAAGTCGCGATCGACAGCGATAACGTCGGAGGCCGACGGTCCGGACGCGGTAATCGCCGTATTCGGGGTTGTGCACGCCGAGACGGCGAGAGCGGCCGCGACACCGAGCAGGACGAGGTAACGCATACCTAAGAATAACTGTCTGAAGCCACAGTGGGAGCCTGCGAGGGAGGGCCAAACCCATTCAGAACGCGCGCCGGGTTTGACCTATTTCCGCGCCAATACCCCGCGAACCTGCCCGATTGCCTGAAGCACGCCCTGCATACTCTCGGCAGTCACGGTGATGTGTCCGAGCTTTCTTCTCGGCGCGGGCTGTTTGCCGTACATGTGTACGTGCACGCCGGGTATCTCTCCGATTCGCGCAACGTCCGGCTCCTGCCCGATCACGTTGACCATCCCCGAGACGCCGTGAGCGTCCGTCGAGCCGAGAGACATTCCTGTCACGGCCCGCAGATGATTCTCGAACTGGCTCGTGTCGGCCCCCTCTATCGTCCAGTGACCGGAGTTGTGGACTCGCGGCGCCATTTCGTTGGCGACCAGTCCATTCGATGTCTCGAAGAATTCGATCGCGAGAACTCCGACGTAGTCCAGGTAATCCAGCACTTTTTTGCCGTAGTCCTCGGCCTGACTCTGCAGCTGCGCTGAAACATTGGGCGCGGGCGCCAGTGAAAACCGAAGAATCCCTTCGCTGTGGTGGTTCTCCACGAGCGGATAGAACGCAGCGTCGCCGGTCGACGATCGAACAGCGATGAGCGAGAGCTCGCGAGTGAACGATACGAGGGTTTCGATCAACGATGGCGCGCCTGCAACAGTGACCCACGCTCGCTCGAGATCGGTGCTCTGGCGAATGACGGCCTGACCTTTTCCGTCGTATCCGAGCCGACGCGTCTTCAGAACCGCGGGCGAGCCCACCATCGCCAGAGCCGCTCGAGCTTCTCGCAGCGAATCGGAGGTCGCGGAGCGAGCGGTAGGAATTCCGAGCGCCTCGAAGCAGGCTTTCTCTTTGGCGCGGTCCTGCGCCGTTTCGAGCGCACGCACGGGTGGACGCACTGTCGCCCGCTGGGCGATGCTCTCGACGGCCGCGATTGGAATGCTCTCGAACTCGTACGTGACGAAATCGAGACCTTCGGAGAAATGCGCGAGCGCAGCCTCGTTCTCGTATTCCGCAACGATGAGCTCCGCCCGCATTCCGGCAGGCGACTGCGGATCAGGCGAGAAAAAACGCATCTCGATGCCGAGACGTCTCGCGGCAACCGCGAGCATCTGGCCGAGCTGTCCGGCGCCGAGTACTCCTACTCTCACCCGGTCGCGGCCGGATCCGGCTGGTCGAGGACCGTTTGTGTCTGAGTGGCGCGGAACGCGGCGAGCGTCTCGCGAAATTTCGCGTGTTTGTTGCCGAGGATTGCCGTCGCGAGAAGCGCGGCATTGATCGCTCCCGCCTTGCCGATGGCAAGCGTTCCGACTGGCACTCCCGCCGGCATCTGAACAATGGAGAGCAGCGAGTCGATTCCCTGCAGCGTCTTCGATTCGACCGGCACACCGAGCACCGGCAGCATCGTTTTCGCGGACGTCATTCCCGGCAGATGCGCGGCCCCGCCTGCGCCGGCAATGATCACCTCGATTCCCCGCTGCTCTGCGGTCGTCGCGTACTCGAACAGGAGGTCAGGTGTGCGGTGTGCCGATACGACGCGCGATTCGTTCGGAACGCCGAGCGCGTCGAGAGTCTCCACTGCGTGACGCATGGTCTCCCAGTCGGAGCGTGAGCCCATGATCACTCCAACGAGCGGCGCGTCCACAGGTTCAGGCGGGAAGAGTCTCGGACGCCATCTCCTCGACGATGATCATGTCCTCTGTAATCGGAAGACTGTCGAAGTCGAAAGCGAGCTGGCTGATGCGAAAGAAGCTGCGGCGGTGGTGGCGTGTAATGCCGTGCGAGGCGAGCCCGGCGATGTGGGCGCGGGTCGTGTAGCCCACGTTTCTCTCCCACGTATAGGCAGGATGACGGAGAGCGAGCCGGCGCATTAAATGATCGCGAGTGACCTTCGCGATTATCGATGCGCACGCGATCGAGAAGCAGCGCGCGTCGCCGTGCACCACCGCGGTATGCAGAATGGGGAGCGTGCGCATTCTCTTGCCGTCGATCAGCACGTGATGCGGCGCGAGATGGAGTCGTCCAAGAGCGCGTCGCATTGCGAGCACGCTCGCCTGGTAAATGTTGAGGCGCTCGATCTCGGTGACTGACGCTGCCCCGAGCGCCCAATCCAGCGCCCGCTCGCGAATCTTCGCCGCGAGTCGTACGCGCTGGACGGCCGTGAGCTGTTTGGAATCGTCAACGCCGGCAATCGCGCGCATGTCGGGGGGCATGATCACGGCGCAGGCGACGACAGGGCCCGCGAGCGGACCGCGTCCGACTTCGTCGACACCGGCGATGAGCGGTCCGTGCAGTGCGCGGAGCTCTTTCTCGATCGTCGTCCACCGTTTGTGGCGGTGGCGGTGTTTCCTGCGCTCGGAAGGGACCACTGGCGACGGGCTTTCGGTGCCCGTCGCGGAATCAGCTTCCGAGCTCACTGCGCGCATCTCATCGCCCTCAAACTGCAACGGCGGCGACGGACCGGAAAGACCTTTTACGTCTCGCTGCCCGGGACGTGAACGCGGACTTTGCGCTCGCGGATCCTGGTGGCTCTACCGGTGAGGTGGCGGAGGTAGTAAAGTTTGGCTCGGCGGACGCGTCCGCGACGGACCACAGCGATGGAAGAGATCATCGGGCTGTGAACCGGAAAGATGCGCTCGACTCCGATGCCGCTCGAGATCTTGCGGACGGTGAACGTCTCGCTGACACCGCTGCCACGGCGCGCGATGCAGACGCCTTCGAAGGCCTGAAGACGCTCCTTGTCACCTTCTTTCACGCGGACATTGACGCGCAGCGTGTCGCCGGCGCGGAAGGCAGGCACATCGGTGCGGAGCCATTCTTTTTGAGTTTCGATAAATGGATGCATATGACGCTCGGGGCAAAGGTTGGGCTGCCCGGGATGTATGTATTGGGGTGGAGAATGGAAAAGTTAAGCTGGGAGAGGGCGATTTGCCAGCCAACGCGAACAGCCCGGCAGCAGCGGATTGATCGTCGGTCCGGTTCGGGCCTCGGTAACCGGCTAGCGGTCACCGGTGACCGGTTACCGAGGCCCGATCAGTCCTGCTTCTGCTGCTTGATCTCGGTGAGTCGCTCCGATTCGGCCTGTCTCCACTGATCGATCTTCGCGTGATCGCCCGAGAGCAGCACGGGCGGTACCTCGTGTCCCCGAAACTCCGGTGGCCGCGTGTAACTCGGTGCACTGATTCCGCGATCGAAGAACGAATCGCCGCGCGCGCTGTCCGGATCGGACATGGCGCCTGGCAGCAATCTCACGGTTGCATCGATTACCGCGAGCGCGGCGGCTTCACCGCCGCTCAACACGAAATCGCCGAGTGAGATCTCCTCAGTCGCCAGATGATCCGCGACACGCTGGTCCACGTCCTTGTAATGACCGCAAAGCAGCGTCAGGTCTTCTCCATCGGCGTAGCGCACGGCGTCCGCGTGCGCAAATCGGCGGCCCCGCGGCGAGAGCAACACTATCGGAGCCTTGGCGCCGATCGCCTCAACCGCCTCGAAGAAAGGACCCGGCTTCATCACCATCCCCGCGCCGCCGCCATACGGATAATCGTCCACCGTCCGATGTTTGTCGTGCGTGTAATCCCGGAGATCGACGATTCGGTATTCGACGCTTCCCGCCTCCGCCGCGCGGGACGGAATGCTGAGAGAGAGCGGCCCCGAGAAGAATTCGGGAAAAATCGTGATGACGTTGACGCGAAGTGGCATCGCCTACTCGAACAGGCCCACTTCGGCCTTCACGACAATCATTCGCGCGGCCGCGTCGGTCCGGTCGATCACCTCCGGACGATAAGGCACCAGAACGCTCCCGCCTGACGTTGCAACGTCGAGCGTCAGCCCTTGCGGCAGCTCGTAGTACGAAGTCACCTCGCCTACGGGCTGGCCGTTGTCCAGCTGCACTCGCATGCCTATGAGGTCGTGGAGATAGATCTCCCCCACACCCAGCGGCTCGAGCTCCTCGAACGGAGCGAGTAAATACCGACCGCGCAGCAGCTCGGCGGCATTTCTGTCGGCGACGTCGTTGAACTTGACGATCAGGCCGCCCTTGAACGGTTTGGCCGAGTCGACCGCCAGCGACGATGGAACGCCCCGGCCCTCGAGCGG
>JALYJX010000062.1 GCA_030775065.1 Gemmatimonadota bacterium
GCGACTCGTGAGCATCACGACATCCTCGAGGATTCCTTCCACCGTCGATCTCCACTCGGGCTTGCTCACGTCGATCAACGGATTGACGTGAACGTGGCCGTCGCCCGCGTGGCCGAAGATCACGCCCCTCACGCCGTGCACGTCGAGCGCAGCTCTCACTCCCCGCACGTAATCGGCGAGCTTTTCGGGCGGAACGGCACCGTCCTCGATGAACTGCATCGACTTGAGAGCCGGATCGAGCCGCGCGAGGATTGGGCTCGCCGCGTGGCGCAGCTCCCAGATCCCGTGTTGTTCCCCGTCCGTGCCGGCAATCGATACCTGAGTCGATCCCGCCAGGCGAAAAATCTCGGCGATCTCTTCCGCCCGCTCGGTCGCCACCTCCGCCGTCTCGCCCTCCACATCGGCGAGAAGCACCGCGGCAGTTCCCTCCGGCAGCGCCATGAGCGCGGCGCGAGTGGCTGGAGAAACGTCATCATCGCGGCCGGCGGCGGCGACGTCGAGGAAGGTTCGCTCCAGAAGCTCGCATGCTGCAACGTCCGAGCTACGCGCCGTCGACGCGGCGACGACGGCACTGTCGAGCGAGGGGAACGCGCCAAGCACTCCACGGGTCGCTCCGGCAACCTCGACGAGCGACAGCTCGACTCCGACGACGATCGCCAGCGTCCCTTCACTTCCGATCAGGAGATCGATGATCTCACCGCTCTCGGCGTAGGCGCTAAGACCATAACCGGAAGACTCCTTCCGGACACCGCGATGTGCGGCGTCGATCATTTTTCGACGATCGACGATTCGCGGGTGCACTTCCTCGAGGAATCGGTTCACCCCGGCAAGCTCTCGTGGCGGTGCCTCGCCGCGAGTCAATATCGCGCGGGATCCATCGGCAAAGACGCAATCGAGTGCCGCGACCCACCGCCGCGTTGATCCGAAGCGAAGCGAATGCGCTCCCGCCGCGTTGGTGGCCACCATGCCACCGAGGGTGCAGTAGCTGCCGCTCGACGGATCCACCGGGAATCGGAGCCCGTGCTCTGTCGCAGCGGAGTTCACCGCCGAGCGAAGCGCGCCCGGCCCGACGGCGATTCGGTTTGCCGAAACGTCCACGGGACCGATCTGATTCAACAAGCCCAGATCCACGATGACGCCGGGGCCTATCGCTCCGCCTCCCATGCTCGTGCCGGATCCGCGGGGAGTGATCGGAATGCCGCGCGCGCGCGCCCAGTGCACGATCGCGACGACGTCGTCATAGTCCGCAGGTATCGCAACTGCCCTGGGCATGATGCGCTCGATTCCCGCCGCTTCGGAGTAGACCGCGCATGCAGGCGCGTCGTCGCGAAATACGCCGCGAAAATTCGTCGGAGGTACGAGGGGGGAAGGTGCGCCCGTCAAAGTCCGAGTGCGCTCACCCGAGGTTGGGCGTCGGAGTAATCGTAGAAACCGCGGCCGGATTTCCTGCCGAACATCCCCGCCGTCACCATTCGCTTGAGGAGGGGAGGGGGCGCGTACCGCTTCTCGCGGTACTCGTCGAACATGATCTCCGCGATCCTGTAGGTCGTGTCGAGCCCGACGAAATCGAGCAGAGTGAACGGTCCCATTGGATGCCCGGCTCCAAGCTGCATCCCCTTGTCGATGTCATCGACCGACGCAACGCCTGCCTCCAGGGCGCGAATCGCGTCGAGCATGTAGGGGACAAGCAGCAGATTGACGACAAAGCCCGAGTTGTCCTTTGCGCGAATCGGCTCTTTTCCGAGCTGTTGCACGAAGGCAAATGCGCTGTCCATCGTCTCATCGCTCGTCGTGATGGTGCGGATCACCTCCACCAGCTTCATCTGGGGGACCGGATTGAAGAAGTGAAGTCCGAGCATTCTGTCGGGCCGGCCGCAGGCCGCGGCCATGGCGGCGATGGTGAGACTCGATGTGTTCGATGCGAAGATGGTCTGCGCCGGACAGACCGAGTTCAGCTCCTTCCACAGCGAGTTCTTGAGCTGGAGATCCTCGGAGACAGCCTCGATGACGATCTCGCTCTCGCCGAGCTGCGCGACTTCGATGGTGCAGGTGATGTTTCCGAGGGCGGCGTCGCGTGCTTCAGGCGTGACCTTGCCTTTCTCGATGCCCTTGGCAAGCGATTTCCCGATTGCCGCCAGTGCCTTTTCGCAGAGCGGCCCAGACACTTCGCGCATCACGGTTCTGAACCCGGCGAGCGCGGAGACCTGAGCAATGCCACTCCCCATGAGCCCCCCGCCCAGCACGCCAACACGCTCGATGCGTTTCACCTCAGCCTCCTGGTGCTGCCGAACTCGAGTCGATCCAAAGTCTGCTCGAGTGCGAGCTGGACGCGCATCGCCAGCTCTCTGTGGCTCTTCGCAACTCCATATGCGACCGCCGTACCAACGAGGAGGGGAACCAGCACGAGTCCTCCGACTGCGATGAATGCAACCTCCGCGAGTGTCGCCAGGCTGCCTACCGCCCCCGCGCCAACCACTCCGCCGGCGAACAGTCCGCTGCCGACTTTGAGTTTCGAGCTCCTGCTCTCTGATATATCTGCGTCGAGGCGTACCAGGACGCGCCCGCCTTCGATTGGAACCACGGTCGCCGCGACCTGGCTCGCCCGACAGAGATGATAGCCGCGGCCGCTGACGTTGAATCCCCGCTGAAGAACTCCGAGCCATCCCGGCCGCGGCTCCCATGTGACCCGGTCCGGAAAACGGCGCTGCACCTGCATACACTCGTCGCGCTGCATCCAGCTGTCGAGCGAGGCGAGAACCTCCGATGGCGTGCCACGCACAGCACGCGACGCGGTCGTAACCGCAGGACCGGTGATGCTCGAGAGAAGTCCCTGATCCTCGGGCACGGCGATGCGCGAGCGCTCTTCCGCCAGAGCCTGAGTCAGCGTGGTGGAACTGATTCCGACTTCCCTGCCGATCTCGAGGAGCTGCGATTCGCTGAGCTTCTCCTCGCCGTCGTCGCTGCCGCTCGTTGCCTGGAGCTCAGCCGCGCGCGCGAGCACGCGCTCGATCGTCACGCGGTCGAGCGGTACCTGCCTTACCGGGAGCTGCGAGGGATCGTCGGCCATGATCCGTAAGATAAGCGGCGTAGACTTCCAATTTCTGGAAATTGGGGGAACCGCCACTGAGAACTACAAAGCTGAGAACTACAAAGCTGGGAGCTCTCAGTCAAAGAAGCCCACAGCAACGGGCCGCAGACGACAGGACGGCACGAGCAATTTCAAACCGAAAGACGGTTTTGCTCGGGCGCCCCGAGAACCGTCCCGTCGTAGGCAGCTCGAAGCTGGCACCCTTTCTCACTGCAAGCTCCCAGCTTTGTAGTTCTCAGTTTGTGTTTCTCAAATCCCTCCAAGTACGACGTCCAGTTGCCTCTGGATGGCGTCCCGAATCCCTTCGGGTAATGCGAAAACCGTCGTGAGCGTTGCAGCCGGATTTGATCCTGCACTCCGATTGGCCGACTGCAGGTAGTACCGCGCGTACCCGGTCGCGAGCTCTGGCGCGATTTTCTGCAGCAGCATTGCACCCGCGCGCACCGCACCGTTCGCGATGTAGCGATCCGCGACACCCAGCCGCCGGTCCGTTGGGGTGACGTTGTCGTTGACCGCGGTCCCGACGAGAGAGCTCACGACCTCGTGGGCGAGAACGTAGATCGCTTCGTTCGCGTCCGACGACCGCTGTGGGAACGTGATGGCCGTCGCATTCTGTCGCTTTCCTGCAGACAGCGTTCTGCCCTCGCCGTTGAGCGGGAGCGATAGGTAGATCTCGCCGGCCGTCTGACTCGTGTTGGTCAGAAAATTCTGGAAGCGGGCGCGATACGTGTTCTGCCAGAGACTGCTGACCGCTGTGAAAACGGCGCCCAGCTCACGCTGCTGCTGGTCCCAGTAGCTCCGATAGAATCGGCTGTCTTCGTCGCGAAGTGACTGGACGAAGAGGCGGGCCCAATCACGGTCGGCGGCGTTCGGAAAATAGCCTGCGAGAAGGGCGATCGTCTCCATTGTCTCCTGGTCCGAAGCGGCTCGCGGATTACCGTCGGCCCGATGGAAAACATCCACTGCGCGCGTCATGTCATCGAACGAATCGAAGTACAGCGCGAGGAACTGCGCGTTGACGAGACCTTGATTGATCGCGACGCGGCTTCTCAATCTCGCGTCGTTGGCGTCGAGCTGCGTCACGATGTTCGAGCGGCTCTTGAGGCCGGCCATCTGCGTCCGATATCCGCGCCGGAAATAGGGAACGAGCGTAGTATCGTCCGTGATCATCGCAAAACCGTGCAGCCAGAGGTCGAGGTGCTCGCGCGTCTTGACCGCCCACGGCTCCGCGGCATTCACCGGGCTCTGGCCAACGCCTCCGGACGTCGGGGGATCGCCAGTTGTTGTCCCCGCCGTAGCGCAGCCGGTGATCAGCGCAACAATCGCCAGCGAGGTCACGATCCAGCCTTTGGATCTTTGCATTGATGTTTTCTCCGGTTATCTCGCGTGCGCGACGCGTGCGCCCGCTTTCGCGCGAGGTCTACGCTGTCGCTTCGACTACGAGCGCGATTCCCTGGCCGCCGCCGATGCAGGCGCTGCCAAGTCCATAGCGCTTTCCCTGGATGCGAAGCGTATGCAGTAGATGGGCCGTGATCCTCGCTCCGGACGCGGCAAGCGGGTGGCTGAGGGCTATCGCGCCCCCCGCGGTGTTGAGCTTTTCACGCGGAATCTGCAGCTCGCGCTCCACGGCGCAGGCCTGCGGCGCAAAAGCCTCGTTGACCTCTACGAGATCCATGTCGTCGAGCGTGAGGCCCGCACGCGACAGGGCGATCTTCGCTGCCGGAACCGGCCCAATCCCCATCACGGCCGGGTCGACTCCAGCGATGCCCCACGAGACGAGACGACCGAGCGTCCTGAGCTCCCGCTCCTTCACGAACTTCTCGCCGGCGACGATCATCGCACCTGCGCCATCGCCGATTCCCGATGCGTTCCCGGCGGTTACGACGCCCGTTTCACGGAAGACCGGCTTGAGGCGACCAAGCGCCTCGAGCGACGTGTCCGGACGCATGTGCTCATCGCGCGCGAAGGTCTCCATTTTTCGCGTCCTGAAATTCTTCACGTCGATCGGGACCACCTCGTCGGCAAACGCGCCACTTGCCCAGGCTTCGGCAGCCAGCTGTTGTGATCGCAGCGCGAATTCGTCGACGCACTCACGCGACAGTTTGTACCGCTCGGCGAGATTCTCCGCCGTTTCTCCCATGGCGAGATTCACATACGTGTCGCGCAGGGCTTCCCAGAGTGAGTCCTCTAGCGGAGCAGACTTGCCGAGCGGCACTCCCCAGCGAATGCCCCGAGTGACGTGTGGGGCCTGAGACATCGAGTCCGCGCCACCGACCAGACACACTCGCGCATCCCCGAGAAGAATATCTTCTGCACCGTTCACGACTGCCTGGAACCCGGAGCCGCAGAGGCGGTTGACCGTGAGCGCGGGCGTCTCCGTGCGGCAGCCGGATTTCAGTGAGACATGCCGCGAGAAGTAGATCGAGTCGGCTGCTGTGTAGAGGACGTTGCCGAATGTCGTGGAGTCCACATCGGTAGCGTCGATTCCCGCGCGCTCGATCGCCGCCCGCGCGGCGTGCGCAGTGAATTCAACGACGGGGATGTCGCGGAGACTGCCGCCGTACGTCCCGAAGGGAGTGCGCACGGCTGAAAGGAAGAAGATGTCCTGGCCGGAATTCTGTGTCGTCATGGCAGTGCTCGAAGCGGCGAGGCGATCAGGCGCTCCGGTGCGCTAAGCGACGCTTCGCCCGCAGGTGACGCAAAATTTCCAGCCCTTCTCGAGCTCGCCCCCGCAGGCGGGACAGCGCGAAACCGAAAGATTGTTTCCGCAGTTCGGGCAGTAGATCACGGTGCGTCCTTCGGGGAGTGTTCCCCCGCAGAAAGGACAGCCCTCGGGTACCGCGACGTCGCCAAGCGACGGGATTCCGGCAGGAGCCTGACCCGTTTCGCCGGCGTCGGCAGCGGGCAGTGAGGACGAAAGCGGAAATGTCGCGCTGAATCCCGCGGGTGCTGGCGTGCCCGATACTGCCGCGCCCGACGCGACAGCTCCACCAGCTGGAGACGCGACGCTCGGCATCGGCATCGGCGGCGGTGGCGGCGCCGAGGCTGTCGCCTTCGAAGCTGCCGGAGTCTCGGCCGCCGGCACGGTGAGCGCGCGAATACGCCTCAGCGCTTCGGGCGCGAGCGAGACTTTCGCTCCGGCAAATTCACGGAACGCGCCGGTGTCGAAGTGGGGCGACGCGAGCTCGGCCTCGAGCTTGTCACGCATCTCCGGGTCTGACTGCAGATAGTCGCGCTCACCCGACAACAGGCGCGTGACCGCTATCTCGTAATCCTGATTCGTCTCGATTCCCAGCTCACGCCGATGATGGCGGTAGGGGATGAGTGTCTCGTAAAGCTCCTGAACGGTGAAGGGAAGTGTCAGGTATTCGGGGTGTCGGTGGCGAATGTTGCTCACCAGCCGATGGAAAACGCGATCTAGGTCGTCCATGCTCTCGGGCTCGGCTTGAATGTTCCGGCTTCAGGAAAGGGAGCGGTCTCGCGCAGCGCTTTTTTCTTGGTCTGCTGCGACTCCATCCACTCGTTGAACCCGGAGACTCGAAGTCCACCGGAGCTCGTTCGAGTCGCCGCCGCGCGCATTGCGATGTGATTGGCGTACTCGTTCTGCGGCTGGCCGGCATGGCCTCGCACCCACTGCCACTGGCATTCGTGAGCGCTCACGAGTGCCACGGCCTCACGCCACAATTCGATGTTTTCGATAGCGCCGCCCTTGCGCCGCCATCCGCGCGCAATCCATCCGGGCACCCAGAGGCTCATTCCTTCGACGATGTACTTGGAGTCGCTGGTGAACACCACACGAAAGGGCTTGTTGCGCTTGCTCAGCTCGCGAAAGGGCTCGATCACGGAGCGGAGCGCCATGCGGTTGTTCGTTGTGACCGGCTCCGAGATCCAGTAGTCCCAGCGGCGCAGCTCGCCCGACGCGGGATGAATCCACTCGATCAATCCGCCCGCGCCGCCGGGATTGCTGCCTTCGCGTCCGTTCCCAATGCACGATTCGTCGGCGTAGATGGCAACAAGTGCGGGCTCCGTCATCGCACCACCTCGATCCGCTCCATCTCGTCCAGATACAGAGTCATTTCCTCTCCCGTTGTCGGGTGGACGGAGTCCATTGCCTCGCGCGACCCCTCGCTCCACAGCCGCCGGGGAATCACAACGTACTCGGTGCCACGACGAAACACGGAGATGCGCCTGCCGTGCGTGATCGCGCCCTCGAGCGCGTCGTACTGCCTGTGCGTCAGTTGCTTCATGTCTTCTCCGACAGCCAATCCCGGGCCACGCCAGTCAGTACACTGGTTGCCTTCTCGATCTCTTCGATGGGAACGAACTCCTCGGCGGCGTGCGCCAGGCTTATGTCCCCGGGCCCGAAGCAGATCGCCGGAATGCCCGCGGCATTCAGTATCGCCGCATCGGTCCACGCGCTCATCCCCTCGATGCGTGACTCCAGGCCTTCCGCCTCCACCGCGCGCCTGAGGAGCGCTACTACAGGCGCGTCGACGCTGACATCACTCGGCAATTGCGCTTCAATCAATCTAACCGCCACGCGAAGGTCCGGTCGCTTCGCCCGCACTCGCTCGCACGCCGCACCCAGCTCGGCAAGTACATCGTCGTCTGTTTCACCAGGCAGCGTCCGGCGCTCGACGACCACGACGCAACGTTCCGGATAAGTGGAGAGACCACTGCCGCCCTCGATGGACGAAGCATGCAGCGAGCCTCTGCCGAGGAGCGGGTGAGTCGTTCGAGGAAGCACCGTCGCCTCGACCTCGTCGAGTTCCGCGAGAACGAGCGCCGCGTGGCGTATCGCGTCCACCCCGATGTCGTATCGGCTTCCATGTGCCGCCCGGCCGGTGAGCACGAGCTCTGCCCACACGAATCCGCGATGTGCGGGACAGATCGCGAGCCTCGTCGGCTCAGTGAGAATGGCCATCTCCGCCGTCACGCCGCTTTCGACGAGCGTCCGCATGCCCAGGCTCGCGTACTCCTCGTCGGCGACGGCGGCGATCAGGATCTGGCGATTCGGAGCTCGGCGGGCCTCGTCCATTGCGAGTGCAGCAGCGGCACACATCGCGGAAATGCCGGCCTTCATGTCGGCGGAGCCGCGGCCGAAAATTCGACCTTCATGTATGTCCGCGTCGAACGGAGGGTGCGTCATCCCTTCGCTGCCGACGACATCGAGATGGCCCGCGAACATCAATGCCGGTGTGCCCGGACGTCCCACACGCGCTATGAGATTCGGTCGTCCCGGCGCGGCTTCCGGCAGCTCGACCGAGAAGCCCCAGTCGCCAAGAATGTCCGCGAGCTGATGCGCTATGGCGGATTCGCCGGGCGCGCCGGCGACGAGTGAAGGATTTCGGGAGTCAATGCGGGTGAGCGCCTGCGTGAGCGCCACCGGATCGGCGCGCGGCACGCCTCTCGAGCCGGCGCCCGTCGCGCGGGACACCAGGCGCTACCTGCGCTTCGCTTTTTTGGCGGCGGTCTTTTTTGCGGCCGGCTTCTTCTTCGCCGAAGTTTTCGAAGTCGTCTTTCCTGGAGCTGCCTTCTTCGCGGCCGGTTTCTTTGCTGCCGGTTTCTTGGCGGCCGGTTTCTTGGCGGCCGGTTTCTTGGCGGCCGGTTTCTTGGCGGCCGGTTTCTTGGCGGCCGGTTTCTTGGCGGCGCCTTTCGGTTTCGCCGCTGACTTCGTTGCTGCTGGTTTCGACGCGACACGAGCCGGGGCGTGCGGCGGTTGATGCGTCACTGGCGTTGGGCGGTATGAGGCCGGGGCGCTCTTGGCGGCAGGCTGGAGGGAGGACTTTGCCGGCGGATGCACCACGGCCGCCGGCTTTCGCTTCGGCATCGCGGATTCGACTTCCCGAATCAGCTTATCGGCTTCCTCCTGCGTCATCTGCCCGCGGCGTACCATATACTGTACGAGATCGCGTGCGCTCTCGATCACGAATCCACTCAGTCCGGCTGCGGCATTGATGACATCCTTCATCGCAGCTGCCATTTTGCTGCCGGCTTCGAGACTGATCTCGTGAGCTTTGGCAGCCATTTCGGCGACAGTGTCCTTTACGTCGGCTCCGCGATGCCCGGGGCTGCGCCTAGGCGGGACCGGCAGTGTTACGGGTGGCGGCGCTGCTGGGGCTCCGGCGGCGGGAGTTGGCTCGGACGTTTTTTGTGCCTCAGCCATTACACACTCCTAATGGTATGCGGTCGGCGAACCAGCGACGGACGAAGACGCCTTTGGCGCACTCTGGACGCCAAGGGGCGGCCGTGGGCGGGAACGGCGGTAAGTATATGATTTTCCGTAACTAAAGCAAGTAAGGAGGGCTCAACCTTTGATCCCAGGTATCTACCGGCTCGCGGCTATAATATAGCGCCAGCAACAAGACATAGACTTGACATCATAATGACTCTTACACTAAATGGGCTCCGTGTGCTGGACCTGTCACGCGTCCTCGCCGGACCGCTCTGCACCATGACCCTCGGCGATATGGGCGCGAACGTCATCAAGATCGAGAAACCGGGCACCGGCGACGAGACTCGTCGATGGGGGCCGCCGTTCGACGAACGTGGCGAAAGCGCCTACTACCTCTCCGTCAACCGGAACAAGAAGAGCGCGGCGGCTGATCTCGACGCTCCTGCCGATCGCGAAATGGTTCTCGATCTCATCGGCGAAGCCGACGTAGTCGTCGACAACTTTCGCCCGGGCGCGCTCGAGCGGCGCGGCATCTTCCCCGAGCAACTGCTCCGAACGCACGGGAAGCTTATCTGGTGCACGATCTCCGGATTCGGGGCCGGCAGCGACAGGGCCGGATACGATCTCGTCGTTCAGGCTGAAAGCGGGTGGATGTCCATCACCGGCGAACCCGATGGCGAGCCAACGAGGGTGGGTGTTGCGCTCGCCGATATCATCGCCGGCAAGGACGCCGCGATCGCGATTCTCGCCGCTCTGGCGTGCCGCGCGCGAGACACAATCGACCGGCGCATTTTCATCTCGCTAGCCCACAGCGCTACGGCCGCGCTGATCAACGTTGCCCAGAACTCCCTCGTAACCGGCAAGGATGCGACGCGGTGGGGGAACCAGCACCCCAACCTCGTTCCGTATCAGCCATTCCGTACTGCTGATCGCTCGCTGATTATCGCCGTCGGCACCGACGCTCAATGGAATGAATGCGCCAATGCCCTCGGCCTCGATGACCTTGCGAGCGATCCGACGCTCAGAACCAATCCCGGCCGAATCGCTGCGCGGCGCAGAATAGTCGGCGCGATGTCCAAGCGCCTCGCCGAGCGACCGGCGGGCGAATGGGTGAGACTGCTGGGCGAGCGAGGCGTCCCGTGCGGTCGTGTCAACTCGGTGCTCGAGGCGCTGTCGTTCGTGGAAGCATCCCCGCTGAGCGGAATTGCCCCGAGTGTGCCGGGGGAGGTCCGGCTTCCTCCTCCGCGACTGAATGAGCACGGAGCGCCGATACGGCAGCACGGTTGGAATGCGTTCGAAACGTGATTTCGCAGACCTATCCGCAGGAAGCCGTACACGTTACACTAGCGGAGTGATCACGATGGAACCGGGAAGTCCTCCCGTCGATCAGGTCGATGCCGACCAGGAAATCATCGGCCGTGTGCTCGCCGGCTCCAAGGACGCGTTTGGGATTCTGATCGCGCGCTACAGCGATCCGCT
The DNA here is from genome assembly GCA_030775065.1 of Gemmatimonadota bacterium. Lineage (GTDB taxonomy): Bacteria > Gemmatimonadota > Gemmatimonadetes > Gemmatimonadales > Gemmatimonadaceae > UBA4720. The sequence goes on from JALYJX010000062.1 coordinate 10,743, forward strand.
CTACCGGCACGCGCTCGGCATGACGGGAAGTCCCGACGTCGCCGAAGACATTCTTCAGGCCTCTTTTATCAAGGCGTACCAGCACCTCAGCGAGGTACGCGGCCGATTCGACGCGTGGGTGTTTCGAATCGTCGCTAACTCCTGCAAGGACTGGCTCAAGAACATCAGGCGGACCCATCTCAGCTACGATGAGGACGATCAGCCGTCCGCGTATTCGACGCCGGAAGAGGAGATGGATCGGAACGAGCTCAGAACCGATCTCGAAAACGCTCTCCAGCGTCTGCCTCCCTCGCTTCGCGAGGCCTTCGTAATGAAGCACGTCGAAGGACGCTCATATGAGGAGATGGCGGTACTGCTGGAGACGACCGTAGGCGCGCTCAAGATGCGCGTGCATCGTGCTCGCGAGGCACTTCAAGCTTTGCTCGAGGAGAAGTACGCATGAACGCTGACGACCCGGGCGCCGCGCCCGAGAAAAAGGAGCATCGGAGGACACCGCCGGCAACTCCGGCCGTCCAGGCGTGGCTCGACGGCGAGGCGGGCAGAGATGGACTCGCAAGCGCCGACGAGCAGGAAACGGCGGCTTTCTGGACCAAGGTAAACGACGAGGCAGAGCTGCTGCGGCGCCGAAAGACCCCCATCCACGTCCAGCAGAGGATTCTCGGCTCCCTGCCGAGCGAGCCCGCAAAACCGCCGGCTCGAGCGGGGTCGGGTTCGGTGATTCTCACCCCGACGGTTGCGATCGCGATGGGTGCGGCTCTTGTCGCTCTCGGAGCCGCCATTGGCGTTTTCTTCATTGCCCCCTGACGCCGGGCACGTTGTTTCGCCAGTTTCCTGCCCCGACTTGTGTTTGCCGTCAGCGGCCTGCGGTTTGCACTCGTTATTTCGTTCAGGACGGCCACTCAGCTTACCTCGATGGAGGAGACAATGAAGCTCAGGATTCTGGTTGTAACCGTCGGTTGCATGCTGCTACCGGCGATGGCAACTGCCCAGGACACCACCACAACGAAAACCGACACAACCACCGTAATAAGACAGCTCGACGCAAACCAGGCTCCGCCCACGACCATCGACACCAGCGGCCCGGACACGCCTACTGGCACTGAATGCCCGAAGGGTTGCCCGACCTCCAAAGGCGCCGCGGGTCTGAGCGGAGTCCAGTTCCTCGCTCTGCAGCAGGAGCTGAGAGATCGTGGTTGCGGCGTCAGAGGCGTGACCGGCCGACTTGACGGAGCGACTCGGTCTGCGATCCGCACATGCGCACAACGACTCAACGTTGCGAACAACGCGCGCGCCGTGCTTGTCGCGATGAACATCGGGTTCGGCGAGACAGACATCCCGGCAACAGAGTAACGAAGCGCTAAATCCGGAGCTCGAGCTGATCTGAGGGGACTGCCTCCGGAGCATCGGAGGCGTCCCCTTCGTCATCCCCCATTCGCGACGATGCGGGAAGCCCGTACTTCGCGCAAAGCTTTCCGAAGAAAGTCGAAAGGCCCGCGCGGTAGCGGTCGCCCGCCTGATACCCGTACGCGTAGGTATTGCGGTATCGCTCCGCGAGATGCGGAAACTCCTGCTCGATGAACGGCAGGTATCGCTTTCTCGCAGCCGACTGAAGTCGGAGCGCACACGCACCGACGTACGTCGCGCCCGCATCTGCGACTCGCTTCACGAGTGCTTCCAGATCGGAGGGGTTGTCGGTGATTCCCGGAAGGACCGGCATGCAGTTGATGCCAGTGTCGATTCCGGCTTCGCGCAGGCGCGCGAGCGCACGCAAGCGTGCTTCAGGTGTCGGTGCACGCGGCTCCAGCCGGCGCGCGAGCTCGCGGTTCAGTGTGATGAGCGAAATGTGAACGCTGAGGTCCGAGATCCTCGCGATGCGCGAAAGGACGTCGATGTCGCGAGTGATCAAGGGACTCTTCGAGATGATTACGATCGTCAGCCCCGGATGCTCGGCGAGCACCTCGAGAATTCTTCGCGTCACACGAAAGCGCCGTTCGGCCGGCTGGTAGGGATCCGTTGCGGTGCCAATGACGATCGCTTCGCCATCGAGGAGAGCGAGATGCTTGTCGCTTCCATGTCGAAGCGTTCGGCTGAGAATTTCCGGAGCGTTGTGCTTGACGAAGATGTTGCGCTCAAACGCGAGCCACGGCGGAAGCTCGGCGAACGCTTCGCCAAGTGCGGCGCCCATCCTGTCGTCGTCGGCAGCGCGCTCCATCACGTAGCGGTGCGCGTAACGCGCGTAGCAATACGCGCATCCGAAAGCGCAGCCTACATACGGGTTGATGGACCAGTAGCCCATTCCCGTTACCTCGGGCCCGTTGAGGATGCTCTTCGCCGGAGATCCGTAGTATCTGATGTCCTTCTGCACACCGACCACGGGGAGAAGGCGCGCGTCTCTCTCGAACGCGTCGCCGAACAATCCAGCCTGTGCGAGCCGCCGCCCCCTGCTTGCCTTCTTTCTCCGCCCGGCCATACCCGAATATAACCCGAAGCCAATCCAAGACGCGAGGGATGAAGCTATTTTCCCGGCGTGACTGAGCTTTTATCGGACATCGCAATACAGCGAGAGCTGGGATCTCTGAGCGGCTGGGCACGGCGGGGCGGTGCCATCGTCAAGACTTACCAGTTCAAGACTTTCCCCGAGGGTATCGCCTTCATCGGCCGGGTGTCGGAGGCTGCCGAAGCGGCGAATCACCATCCTGATATCGACATTCGCTACACGAAGATCATCTGCTCGCTGAGCACACACGACTCAGGCGGGATC
>JALYJX010000063.1 GCA_030775065.1 Gemmatimonadota bacterium
CCTAGCATCTTCGTGCGATCCTTCGTATCGCTGACGTCCGAGACGTATGCCTGGACGACTCCAATGGTTCCACCGCCAAGTCCCTGCACGATCCGGGAGATGAACAGAACCCAGAGCGAGCTCGCGAATGCGAAGATCACGTACGCAACCGCCGAGAGCAGCAAACCGACCAGGATCGCAGGCCTTCTTCCGTAACGGTCGGAGAGCCAGCCCCAGACGGGGGCCGCAATCATTTGAGCAACGGAGAAAGCGGCGATAAGCGCGCCGACGATTGCGGCGTCCGCACCCAGGTCCTCCGCATAAAAGGGAAGCAGGGGATAGATGATTATCAGTCCAAGCATGTCCACGAATGCCGTGATCATGAGGACAGTGAGTTTTCCTTTCATCGCTTTGCTCCCCTCGACGGAGCGTCTGCGCCTACGGACTAACGCGGATCACGGCCTGACTGTTGACTTCGGACCAGCTACGGGGCATCAACTGCCGTTGCCAGGGTGCTGCGAATCTCGAGCGACAACTATGGAACGTAACCTGCCACGAATCGTGGCCGAACGGATGGGGGCCAAACAGGAGACCAGTATGAGAGTGTCACGAAGGCTTTTTGTAATCGCGGCGGTGGGACTTCTCGCCGCTTGCGCCCGCTCGCGCGTTCCGATCGATCCAAACGCGCCGACGACCGTCCGCGTTGAAAACCAGGCGTCGCTGGACATGAACATCTACGTCCTGCGAGGCAGCGAGCGGATACGCCTGGGAACGGCCAGCGGACTCGGCACCAGCGTGTTCACGATTCCCAGGCACGTGATATTTGGCGCCACGCCGTTGAGGTTTCTCGCCGATCCGATCGGCTCGAATCGCACGCCCGTGAGCGACGAGATCGTGGTGACGGCAGGGGACCAGGTGACGCTGCGAATTCCTCCTTATTGACGCGGTTCAGGAGGGAGTCAGGGCATCTTCGCGGTGGACAATGCTCCGTAGATCTTCGGCAACTTCTTTCACGGAGCGCTCACGGCCCGACCCGGAAAAACTTCTCGTCGTAGCGTTTGATGGAGTCGGTAATCACTTCCATTGCGACTTCGCTCTTTTCCCATCCTACGATCTCCACGCGCCGTCCTTCCAGATCCTTGTAGATGTGGAAGAAGTGCTCCACTTCCTTGAGGTAATGCTGCGAGAGATCCGCAATGTCGAAAGTGTCGTTGTAAAACGGGTCGTGCGAAGGCACGGCGATGATCTTGTCATCGGGCTCTCCGCGGTCCAGGAGCTTGAGAACGCCAAGCGGGCGGCAGTCTATCTGGCAACCGGTAAAGGTGGGCTCGTTGATGCTGACGAGAATGTCGAGGGGATCGCCGTCCTCATGGAGGGTTCGAGGAATGAGCCCGTAGTCGCCCGGATAGTGAACTGCCGAGAAGAGCACGCGGTCCAGCCTGAACTGGCCGGTGACCTTGTCAAGCTCGTACTTGTTCCGGCTGCCGCGCGGGATCTCGATTACTGCCGTGATGCGTTCCGGCGGGTGGGCGCCAACGGGGAAATCGTGCCAGGGATTCACGAGCTAAAGATAGACCAGTCAGCCGCAGACACTAAATCCGGCCTCCGACCGGGGCGCACCGGCCGAGCTGGCTGGTGTCGACTCTCAGGCACGGTTGGCGAGCGTCGCGATTTCGCGCAGTCCCAGCAGGCGGTCATCGGCTGTGACAAGAGTCAGCTCGTGGACCTTGGCCGACGCCGCGATGAGCCGATCGGCGGGGTCGCGATGAGGCAGGTCAACGAGCACCGCATGAATTGCGACGTCGTGGGTCAGCGGCGCCTCACGGAGTGAAGCGGCGCGAAGCATTTCGTAGACCCACTCGGACGGTTCTGCATCGACCTCGAGGCGCCCCCGTTCCAGCAGCTGCATCGTTTCCCAGACACTGATCGGCGAAAGCCAGAGCTCATTGCTCGCCGACTGCAGCGCGGTCGTCACGCGCCGAGTGAGGCGCTCCGGCTCCAGCAGGCTCCAGAGCCAGATGTGGGTGTCGAGCAGCAGCCTCAATTGCCGAGTGCTTCCCAGTCCTCCGGATCGGAAGCGGGGCGAACGATGTCACCGCGAATGCGCGCCGTGTCGCGCATCGACCCGATCCAGTTTGAGGCGCCCCCGTGCAGGGATGGCGGTACGACCTCCGCGAGTGGCTTCCCGTACTTGGTCACCAGCACCGGACGCCCGGTTCGACGTACGCGCTCGAGCACTGCAAGGCATGTTGCCTTGAACGCCGAAACGCTGAGAGAATCCGATTCCTTGTTCTTCATCTTCGGCAATTTAACCATGGTCAACGACTATGGTCAAGAATTGGTCAGACCCGAAACACCTCACGCTCCTTGACGGTCCGATGCCTTTGCCCGCTCCGTGCTCCGCAGCTCGGCCAGCAGACTTCCGGCGCCGCGCTCGCGCAGCTCCCCAGCGAGTGCCTCTCCGGAATCCTCGGGCAGCGCGGGATCGACGTGACACGAGCCTGGAACGATGGTCCGGCCATCTCGATCGCTCACGAAACCGTGCAAGGTCATGTCGGCCTGAACGAGCGCACCAATCGGCGCGTGGCCTCCACTGTCGAGCGCCGCGAGGAACGCGCGCTCGGCTCGAGTCGCGATTGAAGTCGGCGCATGATCGTGTTCCGCGAGCAGCAGCCGCATTTCATCGTCGTCAACGCGAATCTGCACTGCTGTCACTCCCTGGCCCGCGACCGGTAGCCAGCCGGGCGGCTCGAACCAGGCTGTGATCCTCTGCGTCGCGTTCAGTCGGATCAGATCGGATGCGGCGAAGATCGTCGCGTGCACCTGCCCCCGCTCCACCTTGCGAAGCCGCGTCGGAACGTCGCCGTGAAGCTCCACGACCTCGAGATCGCGGCGGCGGGCCAGCAGCTGAGCCCGGCGGGCGGGGCTGGATGTGCCAACGCGCGAGCCCGCGGGCATGCTCTCGAGTGAATCGGCTTGCGTTACGGGATTTACGACAAGAACGTCACGCGGGTCGTCCCGCTCGAGGCACGCAACGATGTCGAGATCCTCTGACATTTCTGTGGGCAGATCGCGCAGCGCGTGAACGCAGCAATCGACCTTCCCCTTCGCGAGAGCATTCTCGAGCTCTCGCGTAAACAGACCCGCTTCACCAACCGGATTGGTGAGATCCTTCCGCTTCCTGTCACCGGCGGTCTTGATCGTCACGATCTCGCATTTCGCGCCGGCGGCCTGAAGCAAAGCCTCGACCGTCCGCGCTCTTCTCATCGCCAGCTCGGACGGGCGACTCCCGATGCGTATCAGCTTCTCGACCGTACGCGCTTCCAACGCCAGTAGATGGTCAGCGCGTAAATGGCGTAGATCGCGGCTGCCATTCCGTACGCGGCATGATAGAAACCTGCATTGTCAGGCATCAGTCGCCCTCCGGTAGCTTCACAGCATCGCGGTCCACTGCGTAGCGATAACGCGCCCTGAGGAGCGCGACGTAAAGCAGTGTGAATGCCGCGAATGCGATGATGAAGGTGATCAGCATCTCATTCGGCAGCGAGGGCCTCTCCGGCTTTCCAAGAATGGGCATCGGATGGAGGGTCCTGAAGAGGTAGACACTCAGATGAATGAAGGGGATGAGGAGCGCGCCGAGTATTCCGAGCACGGCACTGTAGCGTGCGCGCATATCGCGATCTTCGACCGCGCTGCGCAACACCATGTACGCGACGTAGACGAACCACAGAAACAGCGTCAGCGTCAGTCGAGCGTCCCAGGTCCAGTACGTTCCCCAGACCGGCTTGCCCCACAACGGGCCGGTTGTGAGCACGACGGTCGTGAAAACCACTCCAACCTCCGCTGACGACTCGGCAATCCTGTCGAGCCGGTCTTCCCGAAGGGCAAGGTAGAGCCCGCTGGTGAGCGCGACGAGAAAGAACGCCAGAAACGCTACCCAAGCCGATGGCACGTGGATGTAATAGATCTTCTGAGCGAGACCCTGAATCGCCTCCGTGGGCGTGAAGAAAAACACGCGAACAAAGGCAACGACCACACCGATTGCGGCAGCAAACGATAACGGTGTCGGTTTCATTCCTCGAGTGTGAATGGATAGGCGAGCGTACACGCCACGACGAACAGAAGATCGAAAGCCAGCAGCAATCTAAGCCACGGAAGTGCGTCGCCAACCGGACGCCCGCTCAAAAGCTCCGCTGTCGCCTGCGCCGCAGGAATCACGATCGGCACGAAGAACGGAAGCGACAATATGGGCAGAAGCAGCTCCGAGAGCCGTGTATTCGCGGCCATCGAGCTGAAAAGGGTTCCCACGACAACGAGTCCGACCGCCGCCAGCACGGCAATCGCGGCGAGCGGCGCAGCCACGCCCGCGAGCGGAAGCCCGTAAAAGAATGACACCGCGGGAATGGCAATCACCTGAACCGCGAGAACGAACATCAGATTGGCGAGCGCCTTGCCAAGAAAAATCGCCTCGCGCGAGACGGGCGACGCGAGCAGCCCGTCTATCGCACCCTCTTCCTTCTCGACGGCGAATGACCGGTTGAGACCAAGCAGTCCCGAAAACGCGAATATCACCCAGAGCACGCCTGGAGCGAGATCGGCTGCCGTCACGGCGGTGACGTCCCACGCGAAGTAGAAAATGACAATCCCGAGGAGCGCGAAGACGAGCACAGCGAGGAATGCGCTCCGCGTGCGGAACTCGATCATCAGGTCTTTTCGCGCAATGAGAAGCGCGTCACGGAACAGACTACTCACCGGCCGCCACCAGCTGGCGATACCGCCGGTTGAACTCGGACGGAGGGATGGCGTCGGCGGGGCTGTTCAGAAGGAGCTGTCCTTCGTGCATGATCGCAGCGTGCGTGGCGAGCGATAGTCCCTCGTCGATGTTATGGGTGACGAGAACGAGCGCCGCGCCCGAGCTCCTCAGCTCGCTGAGCAGCGCCGACAGCGCGGTTGCACCGGAAACGTCGAGACCGGCGAACGGCTCGTCGGCCAGAACCACGCCTGGCCCATGAACAGTTGCGCGCGCAATTGAGACTCGCTGCTTCATGCCACGGCTAAGTGCACGCACGGGCGTAGCCGCCCGGTCCGCGATCTTCATCCGCTCCAGCGCACGCGTCGCGGCATCGCCCGGATCCGCAACCCCGTAAAGTCGCGCGAAGAATTCCACGTTTTCGCGCGCGGTCAACGCGTCGTAGAGGAGCGTACGGTGAGAAATGAGGCCGATTCGCCGCCGGATCTCCGGCCCGCCCGGTACTTTTTCGCCGGCAATGCGCGCCGTGCCGCCCGAAGGCTTGAGCAGTCCGCCGAGCAGGCGCAGCAGCGTGGTTTTGCCCGCGCCGTTCGGACCGAAGACGGCCAGGCATTCTCCGGTGTGCACACTCAGGCTCACCCCATCGACGGCGCGCCGCGCTCCAAATGCCCGAGCGACGGAATCAGCCTCCACCACCGCGGCCGGATTGGAGTTCATGTATCGGAAAGGTGCTACTCTGGCGCGTCACGTGCAAAACAGGATAAGCTTCGCGAAACACCGCCACTCATTTCCCTGCCATGAACGACATCGACGTTCTACTTCAGGAAAACCGGAAGTTTCCGCCCAGCGAAGAGTTTCGCAGCTCTGCTTTGATCTCCTCGGGCGACGTGTACGACGAGGCCGCGCGCGACCCCGTTGCTTTCTGGGAGCGGATGGCGGGTGAGCTCCAATGGATCCGCAAATGGGACACGGCTCTCGACTGGACGCCGCCTCACGCGAAGTGGTTCGTCGGCGGCAAGCTTAACGTCTCGGTCAACTGTCTCGACCGCCACCTGGACGGGCCGCGTCGTGACGCGCGCGCCATAATCTGGGAAGGTGAGCCGGGCGACGAGCGCACGCTGACTTACGCCGAGCTCCACGCCGAGGTCACCCGGATGGGGTCCGCGCTGCGCTCTCTCGGGGTGACTAAAGGCGACCGCGTCGCAATCTATCTGCCGATGATTCCCGAGGCGGCGATTTCGATGCTCGCCTGCGCCCGAATCGGTGCCATTCATTCCGTGGTATTCGGCGGCTTCTCACCCGAGTCGCTGCGGGACAGGATCAACGACGCACAATGCAAAGTCCTGATCACCGCCGACGGGAGCTATCGCCGCGGTCAGATCATTCAGCTCAAGCGAAATGCGGACGTCGCGCTCGAGGACACCCCGTCGATCGAGAAAGTCGTCGTCGTCCAGCGCTGGCGAGTAGCCGAGGGCGCAAAGGGCGATGACATCGAAGCCCCCATGAAGGAAGATCGCGACCTCTGGTACCACGACCTCGTGGCCGAAGTCGCGGCCGAGTGCGAGCCGGAGACGATGGACGCGGAAGACGTGCTGTTCATACTCTACACGTCGGGAACGACCGGAAAGCCAAAGGGAATCGTTCACACCACCGGCGGCTATCTGACCGGAGCAGCCTCGACGACAAAGATAGTCTTCGATCTCCGCGACGACGACGTCTTCTGGTGCACCGCCGACATCGGCTGGGTGACCGGCCACTCCTACCTCGTGTACGGTCCGCTCGCCAACGGCGCCACGTGCGTGATGTACGAGGGCGCTCCGGACACCCCGAAAAAGGATCGCTTCTGGGACATCTGCGAGCGTCGCGGCGTGACAATTCTGTATACCGCGCCAACGGCCATTCGCGCATTCATGAAATGGGGCGCCGAGCACCCGAAGCTCCACGACCTGTCGCGTTTACGACTCCTTGGCTCGGTTGGCGAGCCAATCAACCCGGAAGCGTGGATGTGGTACCGCGAGAATATCGGCGGGAACAGATGTCCGATTGTCGACACCTGGTGGCAAACGGAGACAGGGGCAATCGTCATCTCGCCTCTGCCGGGTGTCACGGAGACAAAGCCGGGAAGCGCCACCAACACCTTGCCCGGGTATTCCGCCGACCTGCTGGATCATGAAGGCAGCAGAATCGAAGTGGGAGGCGGTCTGCTGGCTCTGACGCAGCCCTGGCCCTCGATGCTGCGAACCATCTGGGGCGACGATGAGCGTTATGTCGAGACCTACTTTTCAAAATGGCCCGGCCGCCCCGATCTGTATTTTCCGGGCGACGGCGCCAAACGTGATGAAGACGGCTACTTCTGGATCCTCGGCAGGGTCGATGACGTGTTGAACGTCGCGGGACACCGCATCGGCACGATGGAAGTGGAGTCTGCTCTCGTGGAGCACCCGGCGGTTGCCGAAGCTGCCGTTGTGGGACGGACACATGACCTCAAGGGCCAGGCGATCGCCGCGTTCGTGACGCTCCGGGACGGGAAGACCTCAAGTCCCGAGCTCGGCGAAGAGCTGCGGCAGTTCGTGGCGAGGAAGATAGGTGCCCTCGCTCGGCCAGACGACATCCTTTTCTCGGCGGACCTGCCGAAAACCCGCTCGGGGAAAATCATGCGACGGCTGCTCCGGGACATCGCCGAAGGCCGTATCCTGGGGGATACGACAACGCTGGCAGATCCGACGGTCGTAGCCAGTCTCAAGGACCAGTATGAAGCACAGGAGAGCTGACGAGTAGTGTGCACGAGCGCCATCTCACCGTGGTATGAACCGTGCCTTAGATTAAGAAAAGACGAGACCAGAAAGAGGAAGACTTCATGTTCGGTGGTTTGTTCCCTGAATCGATCTTTGGACGCAAGCTCAATCCAAATGCGGAGAGGCGGCTGCGGCTGTCGCAGGCCCGTGCTGAAGAGACGATAATCCGCGCCCACGTCGACAACGCTCTTATGTTCGTCGACACGCTTGCCGAAGATCTTTCATTCGACCGGGCGATCGACACGTACATCAGGGTGATGGGAATACCCGAGCCGCTGGCAAGCACCGTCGCCACGCGCGCGCTGGTGAGCCTTGGCCGTGATCTGGTTCCCTTCCGCCGGCGTGCCCGCGAGGAAGGCCAGGAAGACGAGGAAGTGAAGCCGCGCCTTCGTCTCGACGACGCCGCAGCGCGAGCGAGGAACGTCAAGCGGGCCTGAGAAACCCGCTCGGTGGCTGCACTTCCGGATAACTCGGTTGGGCCGGATCTGTGAGCTGGCCACAGAAGCACAGAATCACAGAACAGCTTCAGGACGCCACATTCACATCAATGTGGCGTTCTCTTTTTTTCTCAGTTACTCAGCCTGGCGAACGAGGCTATCGTCGCGCGAGTAATTCCCAAGGACCCTTTCTGCGTTTCTGTTTCTGTGGCTGGTTCACAGATCCTCAAGTGTCGACGAGTCCAGCCCGGCGAGAGAAGCGCGGTCCCGCAAATCAAGCAGTGCAACCACGAAGATCAGCGTCACGATGACTGCGGACACCACGCACCACTGACAGACCGCGTGGATCACGAACAGCTCGAGGTAGGTGAGCCACGCCGAGAAGGCGAAGCCGCTGCCTGAGACGAGGGCGAGAGTCTTCGACATCCCCATCGACTCCGCGTACCGGTGCTGCAGACTCACGAGGGCCAGCACGAACATCACCACGTAGAACCCGACACCCCACGCCGCCACCGGGGCGCCGAGAAACGTCGCCCATTTGCTGAGATTGACCGTCTCGCAGGAGCCGATGCTGCAGGCGAGGTTTCCGACGATCCCGAGCTTGTAGAGAAGCAGGTACAGCGCGACGAAGATCCCGGCGAGCGAGAGCGCCGCCACGATCATTCTCTTGTTCATTTCTTCGCTGCTTCGTCCACCATCGCCTTCAGCTCGTCGTACGAGAGGGCGTTCGCCACCTGCTTGTCGCCCACGATGAACGTCGGCGTCGAGTTCACTCTCCGGCGCTCACCCTCGGCGAAATTTGCCACGATCCGGTTCTGGTGCTTCCGGGTGTCGTAGCACGATTCGAATTGAGTCATGTTCAGCCCGATGCTCGATGCGTAGCTCATGAACATCGGCTTCGGGTTATCCGTTGCCTGTGAGTTCCATTGATCCTGCGCTCCGTAGAGCCGGTCGTGCATTGGCCAGAATTTGCCCTGCTCATCGGCGCAGGCGGCAGCATTCGACGCCGACTGGCTGTTCAGATGCTGAGGCAGCGGGTAGTCGTAGTAGGTGAAACTTGCCAGTCCCGTATCGACGAGGCGCGTGCGAACATCCGGCTCGGTGATTGTCGCGAAACGGCCGCATGCCGGGCACTCGAAGTCCGCGAACTCGAGAATCTTGACCGGGGCATCAGGCTTGCCCAGCAGATATCCCTGCGGCGGACCGGCCGTGGCCGTGCTGGCGCTGAGCGGGACGGGGGCTGCGGCAGTCGATGGTTTGCGGGTCATCGAGTAGGCGAGTATGCTTGCGCCGACAACTGCGATGAGCACGAGGATCGCATAAAACCCCTTTGGCCGGGTTGATGCGTTGCGCACGACGTTCGGACGCCGGTCCTTCGATCTTGCAGACGGTTGTTTTGCGGCCATTTGTAGGGTGGTTATTAGCGAGGAGTATGCGCGGCACGATGTTGGCCGGCGGCAGGGTAGAAAGAAGCTATTGACGAGGTATCGATATGCAAGCTGATGAGCTGCGTGTTCCGGTGGGGCCTGGAGCAATGCACGTAGAGAGGTACGGGCACGGCGGCACCGCGGTGATTCTGATACACGGGTTCGCCACTTCGAGTTTTCTGTGGCGCAATGTCGCGCCTTCGATAACGGACGCAGGGCATACGGCTTACGCGGTTGACCTCTTCGGACACGGAGAATCCGACCGCCCGTTCGACGCGGATTTCGGGATAGCGGCGCAAGCCGAGTACCTCGACGCGGCGATGACGGCGCTCCGCGTGGCACGCGGCGTCCTCGTGGGAGTGGACCTCGGCGCCGACGTCGCGCTGCGACTCGCGGCAACCCGGCCTGAACGGGTCGAAAAGCTCGTTTTGATCAATCCTCCCGTCTTCGACGAGCTGCCGGCGAAAGACATCACGCAGATGCAACGGAACACTGCGAAATTCGCCCTCCGTACGAGGCGCGGCATTCTGGGCGCTGCACCGTTGATAGAGGCAGTGCTCAAGAAGAGCGTTTCCGATCCTGAGAAGTACATGCCGACAAAGCTGATTGCGCGTTATCTCGCCCCTTTCGTCGGCAAGGACGGCACGAATCATCTATTGGCATTGGCCAGCTCGATCAGCGCCGAGGATCTGGAGGACATCGATCTCCGCAGCATTCACGTTCCTACGCTCATTTTGTGGGGAGAGGAAGATCCGTTCGTGGAAGGTCGAGTGGCCGAAAAACTGACGAATGCCCTGCCCGACGGCCGGCTCGTGCGAATGCCGGGGGTTGGGCGCCTCTTTCCCGAGGAAAACCCTGAGCACCTGGCTGAGATGCTGCTCGACTTCATGAGGAAGCGCGCGGTCGCCTGACTGAAACGCGGCGTTTACAGCAATTCGCGGCACTTTTCCGTTAGATTCAGGGTATCAGCATTACCAACATTCAACCAGAATTAATGAAGACTCAGAGGAAATACAGGAGAGAGGCCGCGCCGGCTGCAACGCCGTTTGTCGAGGCGCGCGACGAGATGTTCCAGCATATCATGAAGTGCGGAGTGATCGGTGCAGTCGCCGCAGATCAGCAGGAGTGGTTCGACGGCACCATGGCGTACCTGGCCGACCGGTACCATGAGCTGAGCGAGGAAGAGATCGCACAGCTGCGCGTCCTCGGCGAGCGCTTCATTCAGCCCGCCAAAGTCAAGACAGCAGTCTAAAGCCCCTATGCCCTGTCGGAGCGCGCATCAGCGCCGCTCCGCAGCGGCTTGGCGGACAATCACGCCAATGCGTGTTCCGCCTCCCAGTCCCAGCTCGAATGAAGGCGCAGCTCCGCCGTAGACCGGTCCGTCCAGACCCAGCAGCAGCATGAGATACGCGCGCGCCTTTTCGCCGCGGTCGAACCTCCCCGACAGGCCGCCCCCTGCATACGGCGCCCAGCGGCTCTGCCTGAAAGGATCGAAATGGAATCGGGCCATCCCGTCAAGCCTCCCGCTCAGCCCATCGCGACTGAATCCTACGCCGGCCACCGCTCCGGTTCGAACGTAAGTCCCCGCTGGCACAGTGAAGCCTGCGCCCACGTGGAGGGCGCTGACCCTCGCGATGATTGCGTCCAGTCGCACTTCGGGGCTGAGTTTGGCCGGGCGACTTACGGGTTGCGCCGTAACGGTGGTTGCGGCTGCAAAGAGCACTGCAACCGCGCACAGGACGAAAGTCGCTGTGCGCGATGGCAAGCTCATCGCGACGCCTGCCTTGCCCGGGACCTCGCTCGGGAAAGTGCGATCGTATAGTCGACGATAGAGACGGCGGAAAGGGCGCCGATGAGCGCGATGAGAGGTCCGGTTGCGCTCTCGAAATGAAGCACGGCAACGAGAATTACGAGCTGCAGCATGGTGACCGTTTTCCCGAGCATTCGAGCCTGAAAGGCAGAGGCGCCGAGGCCGGGAATGAATCGTGCCACCACAAAGCCGACCGCTGTTGCAATATCCCGCGACAGAAAAATGAAAAACTGCGTGGTCGACAGCAGACCGTCGATCAGGTAGGCCGAAATTGCGGTAAGGACGAAGACACGGTCGGCGAACGGATCGATCAGTGCGCCGGCCACGGATGAGCTGTTTCCCATGCGCGCGAACCAGCCGTCGAGAAAATCCGTTGCGCCGGCAGCGAGAATGAGAAACGTGCGCTCCCATCGGCCGTCGACCAAAACGAACGCAAGCGCGAGGATGAGGCGTGAAAGCGAGATGCTGTTGGGAAGATTTAACAATGCGCCGCGCTTCATCTGCCAAAGCTAGATGCGCCGTGATGTGCTTGCTACCTCATTGCGTGACACCTAGGTTCCGGCCGTGTCAGCCGCGCTGAACAGTGACCACCTGCTCGCCGTCGCCTTTGCCGCGGTGGCGGCGATTCTCATCATGTGGGACATCCTGGTCGCGGGAAGAGTGGCACAGCTTCGCCGCGCGCCCCGGTCATTCGCAGCGATTACCGCGTTCGCCGGCCTGTTGCTTCTTCCCTCCCTCATAGTCGCGTATTCAGCCGCGTCGATTCTCTACGGACGAGCTATCCAGCCCATTTCGTGGATCTGGCCCGTCACCGCGTGCCTCTGTGCAATCCAGTCAGCGTACGCTCTCAGCCGCCGGTTCGTCACCCCCTGGTTCGGCGTTCCTGTCGCCGTTTACAACGCGATAATCGCTGTGGTCGTCGTGGCGCGGTATGTAGTGTCGAAGGGCGGATCACCTCCCGAATTCTCGCTGGCATTGTCCGCGGCGCAGACAGCCAGTCTTGGATTTTTCTTCGGTCCCGCCGCCTTGTGGAGCGCGGCGTATCTCATGGTGCCCGTGCTCTCGCCGTCACTTCCGGCACGATGGCGAATGAGCGGAATGATCCGCGGCCTCATCGCGGCATCGGTCGCAGCGATGGCAGGCCTTGTGCTGATCGAGATGCCGGGCGCCTTCGAGACGATGCGAAGCTACAAGAAATACGCCAAGGAGCAGCTGCAGGAGCACCCCGAGGGCGATTTCGAGCTGGGCATCAAGATCTTTCCCGACCTCAGCGGACCGCCTCCCCCACTCGCGCTCGAGCAGGACGCAAAACTGGCGGACTCGCTCGGCCTCAATGCCGTGTCGATCGTGGTCGACGCGCGCGGTGCGCGACTCTCTTCACTCGACTCGATTGCCGGTACCGTCGACGTCCGGCGCGCGGACAGTGTCCGTATCATCATCGCGCTCGGCTATCCCCCCGACGCGACTCGCCAGTTTCGCGAATCTGAGGCGGAATACACGAGAAGCCGACTGGCCGACGTGGACCGCATCTCACGACGACTGCGTCCGGATATCCTCATTCCCGCGCTCGAGCCATACGCCGCGGGGTCGCGGGCGCTCGGCATACAGGAGCCCGGGTACTGGATCGATTATCTGACTCGAGCTGCGGCGATAGCACACCACGTGAACCCGCGGATACGCGTCGCGTTCACGGCGTCGAGCTACGGTGCGCGGGACAGCACTCTGTTCGCGTGGGCGGCATCGCGCGGCTCGCCCATAGACATCGTCGGTTTCTCCCTGATGCCCGGGTTCGACGGCGCCCGCTCGCTCGACACGCACATGCGTGTCGCGCAGAGGTGGATGCGGCCGTTTGCGGCGCGGCCCAAGCCGGCGTGGGTGTTCGCGGCCGGCGGGTACCCGATCGCGCACGGCGAGAACAATCAGGAGCTGGCGCTTTGGGGAGTGCTCGCCTGGGCGACCAGTCAACCTTCCATCAAGGGCTTGATCGTCTACGAAGCCGGAGATTACGACGCGATGCGGGGACTCCGGGCGCCCGGTGGTCGGTTGCGATCATCAGTCGCGGCTGTCAGGCGGGCTCAGATTGGGTTGAAGGAGACCGCCGTTCGTTAGCAAAAACCAACTGAAGAACTACTAAGCGCAGAGCCTCCAGGGACTAAAGCGTCGGGCCTGGAGCTGCAGGCGACAATGACTTATCGGGGCGCCGTCAGGAAAAACAAACTGCCTGTCGTTTGACTTCGAGTTCGAAAAGTCATCGTCGAAGGCAGCTCCAAGCTCGACGCAGTAGGCCCTGGACGC
>JALYJX010000064.1 GCA_030775065.1 Gemmatimonadota bacterium
GCGAAGCTCACTCGGCTGTTGGCTCCCTGGTGCGGCAGGCCGAAGCTGAGGCCTGCGAGCTTCACGATTTGACCATCGATTCATTCGCCGCTGCGCATTCGCTGTTCGGGGAAGACGTATATCGGTGGCTCGACCCGGTGAGCTCTGTGGGGAGGCGAAATATTCCGGGCGGGACGGGACCGGATGCCGTGCGGGCACAGCTGGAGACGGCACGGGCAGCCATTCGGCCTGTTCGCGACACACCCAGAGGAAACGAGCTCAGCCTGCAAGCGGTTTGATTACAATCGAACCGACAGAAGGCGCCGGGCGTACTGCCCTGGCGCCTCTGTTTTTATGGCTCCCTGCCTTTAGAACAGTATCCCGAAGGTCACCGGGATGAACTGTGTCGAGCTCACGTCGGTGAAGACGTGATGAAGTCGCGCTTCGATGAACGTGTTGAAGCCACTGAGCGGAAACATCGCGCCGATACCGCCGTTCAGGCCGAGCTCGTTTTGCGAGTCGATGTTGGGGACGTCCGGCTTTAGCGAGTAATACCCTGCCCCGCCGATGAGATACGGGCGGATTCCCACTCCGGGCAACCCATAAACAAGGTTTGCGGTGCCAGCGGCAATGCGCGCATCCGGCTGATTGATCGATCCGTTGTCATCGCGGCCGAAGAACTTGTTGTACATGCCCTCGATGCGAATGCCTATCGGCGTTCCCAGGGATGAGAGGCCGAGGCTGGCCGTACCGTTGTAGCCTGTGTTGTAGAAATCGGCCAGGTCGCCAACCGGGATGGCTGCACCGCCGGCCAGTCCGATCGAGAACGGTTTGGGTGATTGTGCGGAAAGCTGCGCGCCGGTCAAGCTCACGGCGGTGAGTACTAATCCAATCCAGATCCTTCTCATGATTTCGTGCTCCTGTTGAGTGCTGATTCAGTTCGCCGAGGGTCTCGGGTCGCGCGGGGTATTTTGCGGTTGCGCCTGTGTGAGTACCTCGGAATTGGCGCCAAGGTTGCACAAGCCGTGCTCCGACCGCAACATTTAATATCCTTTTTGAAAAGGTTATTTGAAATGCGGGCGTATACCGTTGCGGCTACAGCCGTTGCGCTGGGAGTCAGCTCCAAGTGGGTTGACAACGCGCTGTCGCACCACCAGGTCCCAGGTGTCTATCAGGCGAGGCAGGGGATTGCCCGAAGGGTGACACCCATGGCGCTTCTTATCCTGGATATTGCGCTGCGACTTGTGCGCTCCCTGGGCTTGCCTCTCCCCCAGGCGCTTGAAACTGCTCAGCGTCTCATCGCCGCAGGCGGAGATGGGATCACGCTCCCGGGGGCGCTGTCGATTGAGATCAGGGCCGACGTCAGGACTCTAACGAACGATCTGAATGCCAGGCTCGAGCACGCGGTCGAGATGAGCCCGACTCCGCGCCGCGGCCGGCCTCGACGCAAATAGGGAGCGGAGCGCCTATGGACGCTCCGCTCCCTATGCCGGCAAAGATGCGGGAATGACTCCGCGCCTTAGCTGCTCTTTGTGACGTTCTCCGCCGCGGGACCTTTCTGTCCTTCGACGATGTCGAACTCTACAGCGTCTCCCTCAGCGAGGGATTTGAAGCCATTCCCCGTGATCGCGCTGTAGTGAACGAAGCAGTCCTTCTGCCCGTTATCGGGGGTGATGAAGCCGAAGCCCTTTGCATCGTTGAACCATTTTACCTTGCCGGTCGTACGCATTCCTGCTCCTGGTAATGAATGTCCGCCACAGATTGATCCGCATCGGACACAGCCGATGGCGAGTCCGGACTAGGCGGACCCACCGAATGAAACGCGCTCGCAGTTCATGCCAAAGACCCACGGACGCGGGTTGCTGGCGGAAATTATATCACCCTCTGTCGGGGGGGACAATAGAAAATTGTTCATTCCCCGGCCAGACGCATATTTGTGATATAGTACGCCGTTTCCGCGAAGCACGACGTCGGCACGCCACGGTGCTCTTCATACGCGATTGAAACGCGTTTTCCGATGTTCCTCTGCAGCAGATGGGCAATCGAGTCATTGCGCACGCTGAAGTGAAAGATCTCGGGCATTGCACCCGGAAGATTCACCATGGCCAGCTCGCCTTCCCAGGTTTTACAGAGCCAGCCTTTGCGCGAGAGCTTCTGGATATATCCCGCCCTGTCTCCCTTCGAATAGGAGTAGCTGAGCGTAACCCACGCCCAGGCGCCGAAGATCACCGCGGGTACTATGAGGATCAGCACAAGAACGGTCAGCCCCCAGCGACGCACGCGGTGGGTCTGCACCGTTGCCCGATCAGACGTTGAGCTCGGTGCAGAGCTCTTCGCCGCCGGAGGCTTATCGTCGGCTCGAGACTCGTCATCGGCTCGAGACTCATCATCAGTTCGTGACTCGTCGTTGCCTGGAGACACGTCATCGCCCGGAGGCATGTCGTCGCCCGGAGGCATGTCGTCGCCTGGACGCATATCATGCCCTGGAGGCATGTCATCCGCAGGCTCGCCGTCAGTTACACTCTTCTCGTCATCGGACATCGGATTCAGTCCTTGCTGGAATGCTGGCGAAAGGGCAGGGAATTACTCACGGCATCAGCTGGCATCTCCTGCGCCGCTGGGTGCGCGCTCTCGTCCCGTGCGCTGCTCCATCGAATTAGCTTTAGCGTCTGAACCGGGCAAGGTCCAATGCTGGAAATCGGAAACCGTAGAAAGACCGTGACAGTTCGAGTCGGCGGCGTCCCCGTTGGGGCGGGGCATCCCGTGGTCGTGCAGTCCATGACCAATACCGATACCGCTGATGCCACGGCAACTGCCGCCCAGGTCGCAGATCTTGCTGCCGCCGGCTCTCAGCTCGTCCGCATTACAGTCAATAACGAGCACGCGGCTGCTGCGGTACCCGAGATTGCCTCTCGCCTTGCCGATCTTGGCGTGAGCGTTCCACTGATCGGGGACTTTCACTACAACGGTCATCTGCTTCTCGCGAAATACGCTGAATGTGCCCGGCTTCTCGCGAAGTATCGAATCAATCCGGGCAATGTCGGAAGCAAGCGGCGGGATGAGAATTTCCGGACGATCGCCAGCATTGCCGCCGACAACAGGAAGGCCGTTCGCATCGGTGTGAACTGGGGCTCCCTTGACCAGGACCTGCTGACACAGCTGATGGAGGCAAACGGCGCGCTCGACGACCCGCGTGATGCCGAACAGGTCTACATCGACGCGATGCTCGAGAGTGCACTGCGTTCGGCAGCTCTCGCTGAGGATGCGGGCGTCGCCCACGACCAGATTATCCTCTCCGCCAAAGTCTCCGGGGTTCAGCAGCTGGTGGAAGTTTACCGCCGGCTCAGCGCCCGGTGCGATTATCCGCTGCACCTTGGCTTGACCGAAGCAGGCATGGGCTCGAAGGGAATTATCTCGAGCACGGCCGCACTTTCAATCCTGCTTTCCGAAGGGATCGGTGATACGATCCGGGTGTCACTCACCCCGAAGCCGGGAGGCGACCGGACGGAGGAGGTTCAGGTCGCTCAGCAGATTCTGCAGTCCCTCGGGCTCCGACAGTTCAATCCCCAGGTGACCGCGTGTCCAGGGTGCGGACGAACGACTTCAACATTCTTTCAGCAGATGGCGCAGGACATCGAGCTCTACCTCCGGGAGCAGATGCCAGTGTGGCGGGAGCGCTATCCTCACGTCGTCGACCTCAAGGTTGCCGTGATGGGCTGCGTGGTCAACGGACCGGGAGAGTCCAAACACGCCAACATCGGAATCTCTCTGCCCGGAACGTTCGAGGAGCCGAAAGCCCCGGTTTATGTCGACGGCAAGCTGCTCGTCACACTCAAGGGAGAAAACATCGTCCCTGAATTTCTCCGAATCCTCGACGATTATGTCGAGCGGCGTTACGCCGAGCCGGGAGCTGCGCTCGTCTCGTAGCCCCGATTGCCTTACGGCTGTTGCTCGAGCGCCTCGACGGTCAGCCTCAGCTCTTCCATGATCGGCTGATCGAAACCCACGGATTTCAGTCGTTCGTAGACGTCGCGGTACCATTTGACTGTCCCCGCGCGCGCGCCGCTGAACCGTGACCACACAGCATTCGGCTCGACGGTCCGGCGAAGGTCCGCAAGAATCGATCGTGCGTTGTGAATCTTGTCCGCCGCACAAACCCAGAGCGCAGGCTCGTCGGCCTCCGATAGCCGCTCGAGATAATCCTCCTTTCTCTGAGCCGACGAGAGCTCCGCCCCGTCGTCGTCGAGCTTCCGGTGCGTTACCTGAAGAACGGTTTGCAGCACCGATTCGCCGAATTTCTCTCCGATCCTCTGCTCGAGCGTCTGCCGGGTGTAGCCTTCCCGAACGCAGTCCTCTACGACGTCGTGTAGAATGCCTGCCACGATGCTGTCTTCATCCCGGTCGTAGCGAGTCAGAATCACGGCAACGTTTGCGGGGTGCGTGAGGTAGGGAAGCTTCGTCCCTTTTCTGACCTGTCGGTCGTGGTGCTTTGCGGCAAAGGCGAAAGCATGATTGATCTTGTCCGAGTATCCCGGCCGCATCGTCAGGCCGCCGTCCGGAACCATTGGACGAGCTCCTCCAGACCTGCTCGATCGTCATCGGTAAAGGAGCCCTTCTCATCGGAATCGACGTCGAGCACTGCCGTCAGATCACCTGACGGGCCGAAAACGGGCACGACAATCTCGGATCTCGCTCTCGCATCGCAGGTGATGTGGCCAGGAAACAGGTTCACGTCGTCGACGATCACGGCTCGACGCTCCGCCGCCGCAACCCCGCATACGCCCTTCCCGAACGGAATCTCGATACAGCCGAGACTCCCCTGATACGGGCCGATTCGCAGAAGCTCATCGGACTTGGCGACACGGTAAAAGCCGACCCACAAAAACCCGAACGCCCCATGCAGAAGTGCGGCGAGAGTAGCCATTCCCGCGATCGGGTCGTCGATTCCATTCAGCACCAGCCGCATCTGCTCTTTGATCTCCGCATAGGCCGCCGGACGCGGCATCTCGCGAAGGTCCATGATCGTTTCGGCCATCAGAGCGCTATGTGCTCACGAGCGTCGAGCTGCCGGTTTCGCGGCGTTGTATTGATTCCAGTATTTCCTCTCGCGAGTCGATCCGGGGAACGTCATCATCCCACAGCACGATCCCATGCACACGAAGATCACGCTGCCTGAACCCGTCCACTGATTTTTTCAGATCGGCAATGCTCGTGTGCCCGACCCGGGCACAAAACACCACATCCGGGTTCGGCATGACTGTCGTCGAATGATGTAGAACATATTCTGTCGGCGCGGCAATGACGATCAGGTCATAGCGCCTCTCCATTCTCGTGAGATCCGCTCGAATCCTTTCTGCGACTTCTGGCGACGGAATTCCCACGCGTTTGGTTCCGCTGGGCAGCACATCCAGCGGGCGGTCGCGGCCGATAGTGGTCGTGACAATGGAATCCGCCCAGTCCGACGAGCCGCTGACGATGCCGGCAAAGCCGGGATTCGGACGCACGCGCAATACGCCGGCGACCGTGCATGTGACAGGATCAACATCCACCACCAGCGTGCTTCTTGCTTCGTAGGCTGCCGTCGCCGCGAGATTCGACGCGACCGTTCCGACAATTGCAGCATCGTCGCCGGTAACCGTGACCATTGGAACGTTCGCTTCGGTTGCGGCGAGATGGAGATAGAGTCGTCGATAACTCTCGGTAACGATGTCGATCAATGGCGGAGCTTCCTCATCGGCCTGACGCCGGCTTCGCTCCGCCATTACTTCACCGGGCCGGATTACCGAGAGAACTCTCGCTCCGGTGACCTGCTCGGCTTCACGCGCGTCGGCGACATGTGGCCTTCGCAGCTCCAACGCGAGAGATACGGCGAACCCGAGTGTGAGAGCCAGCACCAGCGCAGCCCCGAGCATTGCCAGCGGCGGTGCTCCTACATTCGCGAGATCGCGCGCTTTCTCCGACTGCTGATCGATTCTTTCATTCGTTGCACGTGCTTGAGCAAGGGCCTGCGATGCGCCGGCATAAGTTCGCTGTGCCTGCAGTTTGTCCGCGAGGTACTTCGTCGTGTCCGCGCGCACCCGTGGTGCCGGCCGTGGCGTCGATGGTCGAAGGGCGGCCAGCTGGCTTCGCGCGATGGACCGCTTCCCTTCGGCGATTGCCTGTATCTGTCTCCCGATGGCAGTAGCTCTCGCGGTGAGGGAAACGTACACCGGGTCGACGCCACCGACAGCTCCGAAAGCGTCGCGCTCACTCTCGATCTCCGAGAGCGAATCCAGGAGAATTCTCACCTGCTCATCGGCAGCAACAGCTGGAGACGAAGCAAGCGCACGGTACGACGACGGAAGAGGAGCGTTGTCCGCCCGCTCGATCAAGCGATTCAAACCGGAAACTACTACCGCAAGCGATTCACGCTGCGCGACCAGATACGGCGGAAAGGTATCAACGACGGGTACGGGCACCGGAGCTGCGGTACGCCGTGCAACAGCCAGCATTGAATCGGCGGCCGCGATGCGGGCCAGTGCGCCGCTACGGATGCTTATGGTTCCGGCCGAATCGACCTTCTCCTCCAGAGAGCCCGCGACTTCGATGGCTGCCTTCGAGGCCTGACGCGGCACCAGCACGAATGCAATCAGGGCGCTGACGAATACGAGCCCTCCCACTATTCCCATAACTGCCGCCCGCCGCGACGCATTCAGCGCGCGGGCTGACATCCATAGATAGCTCGAGCTAGTTGTACTCCTGGCCATTCACAAGCTTCCTACTGAACCGTAATCACTCCCTTCATGCCCATCGCGAGGTGCGGCGTGCAATTGTACGGATACGTGCCAGCCTTGATGTTGCCGAAGGAGACAGTGATCGCCTCTCCGGGGTTCATCTTCATTGCGCTCGAGAGCTCGGCCATCTTGTCGGGGCCAAGGTTGGCATCAAGCTGTGCCTTGACATCAGCCGGGACGGTCGCCGGATCGAAGGCTACGTTGTGCGGGCCTCCGCTGACCAGGGTGAACTTGATCCCGTCTCCCGACTTGACCGTGATGTTTGCAGGCTCGAAGCGATAGCCCTTCGCGTCGCCCACCATCTTGACTTCGTGCGTGGTGCCGGTGATGGGTGCCATCGTGCCCGGACTTGCAGATGCAGTTCCGGCCGGAGCCGCAACGGGGGCGGGTCCAGCGACCGCGGCAGTATCTATTGCTACACCTACTGTATCGGCGTTGCTCGGGTCCCCGCCGGCGCATGCGCCGAGGAAGGCA
The DNA here is from genome assembly GCA_030775065.1 of Gemmatimonadota bacterium. Taxonomy (GTDB): domain Bacteria; phylum Gemmatimonadota; class Gemmatimonadetes; order Gemmatimonadales; family Gemmatimonadaceae; genus UBA4720. The sequence goes on from JALYJX010000064.1 coordinate 7,227, forward strand.
GCACCGGCAACTAGCGTCAATCCGTAAAACCGCATTCTAAGAGCCTCCGGACTTGTTCCATCTTTGGTTGAATAGTCGTTCGTGAGAGTCCTCACGAAGTCTTGTGAATTTATTCACAAAGAGCGGGGAATCAAAGGCCCCCCGGCCTGGTTCGAGCCTAGAATTGGCAATCTTCATGCGAGATGTCTATTACGCCTCGAAAATCACCCTCAACGACGATCTGCTCGGCAGTTACGCCGGAGTAGAAGCTTCAGACCTCGAGAGCGGCCAAGCGACACTCCGGTGGCTGATCAGAATCGCGAGATCAGCTCGCGCCTCAGCTTTGTCGGGTCGCCGACATACGCGAAGCGAATGCCCTTCATATACTTTTGCGCGACGCGTCGCACTGCCTCAGGAGTCACGTTTCTCAGCTCTTCGACGAACTTGTCAGCCTCTCGATAATCTCCACGATAGAGCTGGGACCTCGCGAGAAAGTCCGCCTGTGCCCCGTTCGTCTCGTTGTCCAGAAAGTATTCAGTGAGGAACTGCTGCTCGAGCCGCTTGAGTCCTTCCCGATCGAGCAACCCTTCCTGCAATTCGGTTACGGCAGCGCGCATCAGCTTCAGCGTCGTGTCGGGCGATGCAGTCGAGACGTACAGGCCGCCGGCACTCGCCGCCCGGTCCACGAATGGCGCATGCACATCGTATGTCAGGTTCTGGCGGGTGCGAATCTCCGCGAATAGGCGACCTGTCAGAACCGAAGTCGCGATTCGCAGAGCCTGATAGTCATCGCTGTTGGCCAGCGGTCCGCTGTAGTAGCCGAGGATGTAATTGGTCGGAAGCGGGCGGGATTCCACTACTACGTCCGACGCCCGTTCGGGCAGTCGAGCCGGCGAAGTCCATTTGTAATTGCCGGCAGGCAGAAGCCCAAGTGATCCCTTCACCAGCCTTTCGAGATGCGCCCGGTCGACGTTGCCCACGACGACGAGCAGCATCCGTGACTTTACGATTTGACGGTTGTGATATGCTCTCAGCGCAGCGGCGTCGATCGCCGAGATCGATGCCTCCGTGCCCGTGACCGGAATTCCATAGGGGTGCCCGCTGAATGCAATGCTGTCCGCGAGGAATTCGGCTAGTGCATCAGGGTCGTCACGGCGCTGCCTGATCCCCGAGAGGAACTGGGTTCGAATCAGCGCGACGTCGGTCGGGTCGAGAATAGGCTCTATGAGCCTGCTGGCAAAGATAGCCCACGTCGAGTCGAGTACTTCCGTCGTCGCTTTGATTCCGAACATCGTCCAGTCGTCGGTTGCCGACGTGACGATTTCGCTTCCCAATGCCGACATTTTCCGGCGAAGCGCGGCCCGCGGATACTTCTTCGTCCCTCGATCGGACACCTCGAGGAGTAGCAGCTCAATGCCTGCATTCGCGGCCGTTACCTGACTCGTGCCGCCTAGCAGGTAGAGGTTGGCGGCAACAACATTATTGGCGTTGCTCTGTCTGAGAATGACCTGAATTCCCGACACATCGAAGCTGTTGGTGACTGTCGTGAGCGCGAGCGCTACGGCGAGCAGCATCAGCTCTGCCCTCCCCGAGCCAGCTCCTCGGGCGTGAGGTTCAGAGCCGCGCGATCAGCCGGCGAAATGAGCACTCCGGTGATGTGAGGCTTCGCTACTATATACTTGCGTGCATACGCGCGGAGGTCGCTCGTTTTCTGCTGCGCCATGTTGTCAACATACCCCATGTAGTATTCAAGACTGGCAACGCTCCACCAGAAGCCGAGCGTATGCGCGAAGCCGGACGACCGCTCGCGGTCGAAGGCGGATGTCACGGCGCGATGTGCTTTCACCGATTCAAGCTCCACCGGGTCGAAATAGGCCGGGTCGTCGAACTTCCTGATCTCGGCGTCAAGGGCGGCGAGTGCCTTCCGAAGATTTTCCCGCGAAGTCTGGCCGGTGATCGAGATCGGCCCCGTGTGATTGAGGGTGTAGTAATTCACCCCCAGCGAGCTCCAGAGCCCGCTGTCGACGAGTCGCTGCTGAAAATTCGATCCGGGGTCATTCAGGACATCGGAGAAGACGTCTGCTGCGTACGTCGACTGCGGGTCCTTTCCGACGCTCGGTCCCTGCCATTGAAGGAAGACGGTGACTGCCCCGACCCCGGCCTCCACGACCACACCTTCACTCCGCGTCAGAGCTGGAATAGGGGGAACCGGATCCACCACGAACGGATCCGCCCCTTTTTGCCAGCTCCCAAGCTCCCGCTCGGCAGCCGCAAACACCGTTGCCGGGTTGACGTCTCCAGCGACGATGATCACTGAGTTGTTGGGAACGTAATACTTTCGCTGAATCGTTCTCATTTTCTCGGGTGTCGTCGTCAGAATTACCTGCCGGTCCCCGATGATGTTTTTGCGGCTGAAATTTCCGGGATAGAGTCGCCGGTCCATCTCACGGTTGAGCTGGAAGAAGGGACTCGATTCGTTTCTGTCGTATTCACCGATCACGACCTGGCGCTCACGCTCGAGCTCATCCTGCCGAAACAGCGGCGCCTTCAATGCGGCGGCGAGAAACTGAATGCCGCCAACGAGGCTGTCCGCGGGCACTGTCAGGTAGTAGTTGACGCGCTCTTCGGCCGTTGTGCCGTTGAACACAGCGCCGAGGTCGCCTGCGCGGTCGACGAATGCTTCCGGGCGCGGATACGTCGCGTTGGCCCTGAAGAACATATGCTCGTACATGTGCGCAAGCCCCGCGAATTCGGGCGTCTGCGTGAATGAGCCGTTTCTGACGTTGACTTCGATTGTCGCCAGCGGGACGCCGTGATTCTCGACGACGATGACCTCGAGGCCATTCGCCAGAACCTTCCGCTGGATGATCTTCTGGAGCTCGGCGCGCTGCGCCCACCCTGTGCCCGGGACAATCAGACACACGAGGGCGAGAAGCATCAGAGTGGCGCGCCAGCGCAGCCAGCGATTTCTTTGTGAGATGTCGAACAACAGAAAGCCTCGATGATGGAGACGTACAAAAAACTCGCCGCGCGGCTGAATCAATCCCAGCTCAAGCGAGACGAGCCACTTGCTGCATACACCACATTCCGCATCGGTGGTCCGGCGGATCTACTGTACAATGCCACGTCCGCTGATGATTTGGCAATTGCCGTGCAATCTGCTCGTGAGCTTGGGGTTCCATATTTCGTGCTGGGACTCGGAGCCAACATTCTGATCGGCGACGCCGGGTTTCGAGGTCTCGTCATTCGCAATACGTCGAACCGGTTCGAGTTTTCGGATGACGGCAAGCTCACGGTGGAGAGCGGAGCGGTCGTCGGCGAAATCATTCCAAAGGCCGTCGAGCGAGGCTGGTCGGGGCTCGAGCATTACGTCGGAATTCCCAGCACGATCGGCGGTGCCGTCTGGCAAAATCTGCACTTTCTCGAGCCGGAGCCGGAACGCAAGCGCACGCTGTTCATCGCGGATGTGTTCGACTCGGCCGTGATTCTGTCGGAGGAGGGAGAGCACCGGATCGTCGACCATGATTACATGAAGTTTGGCTACGATACGAGCATCCTTCACAGCCGAAGGGACATTGTCCTTACCGCCATCTTCCAGCTTCAGCCCGGTGATACTGCGGCGATGCATCGCATCATGCAGGAGAACCTGAGCTGGCGCGGGAGCAGGCATCCGTGGCTGCAGTTCCATCCGAGCGCCGGATCGATCTTCAAGAAGATCGAGGGGGTCGGGGCAGGGAGGCTGGTGGACCAGTGCGGCCTGAAAGGCTTTCGGCACGGTGATGCACAGATCTCTCATATCCACGCGAACATCATGGTCAACCTCGGCAACGCGACGGCGAAGGACGTTCGCGAGCTCATCACCATCGCGCAGCAGGCTGTAGAAAGGAAATTCGATCTCCACCTCGAGCCGGAGATCAGCTTCATCGGAGAATTCAGCTAGTTCGCGCGCGAGGCTGCGTCTGTAGCCTCTGCCCAGACCTCCAAAGCTCGATCGAGCTTGGCTTTCAGTCCTTCGAGCTCAGCTCCAAGCTTCGCGGAGCGAAGTGTGCCCTCCCGCGTCAGGTAAAGCCCGGGATCGGAAAGCTCTGCCGAGATCGTCGCAACTCTCGACTCGAGTGAGGTAACCGTCGCTTCGGCCACGTCGGCTCGCGCTTTTGCTTCTCGGCCCGCCTTCTTCGTATCAGCGCGTCCGTCGCGTGCTCGCGCGGTCTTCTTCTTTTCCTGGATACGCCGGAGTAACAGCTCTTCGGAAGCGTTCACCGCCGCCGCATGCGCACGCTGCTCGCTCACAGTCTCCCACTCTGCGAAGCTGCCGCCAAAATCGATTACACGACGATTGTGAAGGACCCAAACCCGCGTCGTCAGCGAACGCAGCAATGCACGGTCGTGACTGACGAGTATTACCGTCCCATCGAAGTACTCGATCGCATCTTCGAGTGCCTCGATCGATTCGACGTCGAGATGATTGGTCGGCTCGTCGAGTATCAGCAGGTTTGCACCGGAAAGAACCATCATCGCGAGCGCCACCCTCGCTTTCTCACCCCCGGAGAGGGTTGCCGGAATTCTCTGCACATCGTCTCCGGAAAATCCGAATCGCCCCAGATGGCCCTGCACGTGACGCCGCTCCCATCCCGGACGAAATCCGGCAATGATGTCATAGAGAGTTTGATCGAGCGGCACCTGACTCAGATCCTGCCGGTAGTACGCAGCGACGATCGAGTTCCCGAGCCGCAGCTCGCCGGCGTCGGGCTCACGCATTCCGACCAGTGTTTTCAAGAGCGTCGACTTCCCCGTTCCATTGGGGCCGAGCAGTCCGAGGCGCTCGCCGCGACGAATCTCCCCGGAAAAACCTTCGATGAGATTTCGGCCCGGGACGCCGATGGAGACTCCCTTTGCAACAACAGCTTGATCCCCTCCGCGGCTTTGCGATTCGAACCGCAGGCCTATCACACCTTCCGATCCCGGTGGAGGGCTCAGACGGGGGAGTCGTGCCAGAAGCTTGCGTCGACCCTTCGCCTGCTTTGAGTTCTGGCCGGCAATGTTGCGCCGTATGTAATCCTCGCGGTTTTCGATCTGCCGGCGCTGCTTGTTGAACGCGTGCTCCTGCGCATCGCGCCGCTGCTGTCGCTGCTCGATGAACGACTCGTAAGTCGCCGCGTACGGTATCGCAGTATCTGCCTCGAGGTGCAGCACGTGATCAACAACGCTCGATAGAAACGCACGATCGTGGCTCACGATGAGAAAGGTCTTGTCGCTTCCTTCTATGAACCCTTCGAGCCACGCGATGGTATCGAGGTCGAGATGATTGGTGGGCTCGTCGAGCAGCAGTATTTCCGCGCCGCTGATGAGCTGTCGCGCAAGTCCGAGACGGCCCAGCTCTCCTCCACTCAGCTCTGTGATCCGACGAGTGCGCGCCGCATCGGGATCGAACCCGAGGCCATGCAGTATCGCGTCGACTCGCGGCGCAAGCTCGTAGCCGCCTTCTCGCTGAAATCGCTCGAGGTCACGATCATATCGCGCGAGCACCTCCGGCGTCGACGATTCGCCCAGCTCTCCGATGAGTTTGCTTTGATCTTCGAGCGCCTTCTCGAGCTTCAGGAGATCCGCACGCCCACCGGCTGCTCCTTCCCAGATTGATACGGCATCATCGAAATCCCGGTGCTGTTCGAGCATCGCGACCCGGATTCCCGGCTGCCTGGCTACCTGCCCTGATGTCGGCTCCATCTCGCCGGTAAGAATTCTCAGAAGTGTGGTCTTTCCGGACCCGTTGCGTCCCACCACTCCCCATTTTTCCCCCTGTGAGACAGTGAAGCTGACATTTCGAAAGAGGGTGGTCGCCCCGAACTGGACTGCCAGGTCCGACGCGGAGATCTGAGTCAAGCTCTGACTGCCGCTTCACAGGCGGCGAGGCAGCCTTCCAGGGTCGCCGGTGAATGATCACCCATGTGTCCGATCCGAAAAGTGTCGGACTTCAGCTTGCCGTAGCCGGTTGCTACACGGATTCCACGCTCTGCGACCCTTCGCAGGAATTCGGCGGCGGAAAGGTTCTTTGGAAGCTGAATCGCGGAGACGGTCGGCGACCGGAACTCCGGCTGAACGATGTTGTTCAGCTCGATACCCGAATCGCGACACTTGTCGAGCCACTGGCTGGTCATCTCCGACATCGCCGTATGTCGTTTCCAGCGGTTCTCTATGCCCTCCTGCCGGATCGCTTCGAGCTGAAGGTCGAGTGCGTA
>JALYJX010000065.1 GCA_030775065.1 Gemmatimonadota bacterium
CGGATGAGCTGCTCATCGGTTTGGGCGCGGGCGGGTGCTAGTGCCGCGCACGTGAGGACAATTGCGAGCATTCCGGTCGAATGCCGCCTTGCGAGGTGTGGCATAAGCTCCCCCTTTGGTGGATAAGGATTATCCGGCGGGAAGCGTGCCAGAGCAAGGGTACCCGTCTTCGTGGGCGCTAATGGCGGTATTGCCATTAGCGTCATGGTGGAGGCGGTAACGTTCCGACCACTTCACCACAGCGTTGCGAGACGGTCCAGAACACCTGACAAATCCGGCGTTGCCTCGAGCACCGGCGAAACGGGGTCTCCGCCAAGCTTCTCCATCCGGTCGATCGCCGTTTTGATCGTGAATGCACGCGCGTCGAGTGAGTCATTCACCTCATCCCATGTCAGTGGCATCGACACGGACGCGCCGGGAAGGGGGCGAACGCTGAACGGCGCGACAATCAACTGACCGTGTCGATTCTGCAGGTAGTCGAGATAGACCTTGTCGCCGCGCTTCGTCACATGGCGCGTGATGGTCGCGATGTCCTTCAATTCCCGCAATACCAGTCGCGCGAGGAGCTCTCCCAACGTTCGGCATTGCTCGTAGGTGAATTGTCGCCCGAGCGGCAGCATTATGTGCAGGCCGGTCTTTCCGGTGGTCTTCACATAGTTCGGAAGTCCAACCGATTCGCAAATGCGATGCAGCACCTGCGCTGTCCGGATCACGTCAGAGAACGGCGCTTCTTTCGGATCGAGATCGATCACGCACCAGTCGGGCAGCTCGAGTGAGCCAACTCTGCTGCCCCAGATGTGCAGCGGAATCGAGCCCATGTTCGCGATGTAGAGGATCGACTCCTCGTCGTCGCAGACGAAGTACCGGATGTCCCGCTGCGTATCCTCGCTCCAGATGGGAACCGTGCGCATCCATTCCGGCGCGAATTCCGGCGCATCCTTTTGATAGAATGATTTCCCGTCGATCCCGTCGGGAAACCGGGTCAGCACCACCGGGCGGTTTCGAAGGTATGGCAGCAGCCATCGCGAAACCGCGCGATAGTATTCGATCAGGTCGCCTTTTGTGTAACCCTCGGCCGGCCAGTAAATCTTTTTCGGGTTCGAGAAAGTGATTGTCTTCTGGATCGCGGCCCTGGGCGGTGGCGGTGGCGGCTCAGCTGCTGCGACCGGCATCGGCGCGGGCTCCTCGCCCTCTGAACGCCAATCCTGTCGCTCGCACTCGTGCGGAAGCTTGTCGGTCCTCATTCGCATGAACGCGGGATGGCGCAACAGCCCGTCAGGAGTCCACTCGCGAAATCGCACCTCGCAGACATGCACCGGGTCTACCCAGGTTGTCGTACTCGTCTCGGGAATGTCTTCACTCGCCAGTGGCTCCAGTCCCGGCGCAAAGCACGGCCCGGCGCAGGGAGGGTCGTCGCGGACTATCGGGTCGAGCAGTGATTTCAGTTCCCGCAGAAGCGCGTCATTGAATCCGGTGCCCACTCGTCCTGCGTACACCAGTGTCCCGTCGATCTGATCAGCCAGCTGCAACGCGCCGAAATGACCGCGACTCCTCTTCGGCTCGGTGAAGCCGACGATGACGAAGTCCGCCGTGGGCTCCGCTTTGATCTTGAGCCAGTGCCCCGAGCGTCCCTTGCGGTAAGGCGAATCGGCTTTCTTGGCGATGATTCCTTCCATGCCCATCGCCACGACCTGCTCGAGAAACGCTTCGCCCTCGCGCTCGATGTGATCGAGCGCGCGCAGCGGCCCCAGCTTCGGCACGACGTCGATCAGAAACTGCTTTCGCTCTGTGAGGGGGAGTGGACGCAGATCGAAGTCCTCGAACGCCAGAAGATCGAAGACGTAAAACGTTGCGGGAAGCTCCACGGCCGCGCGCTTGATGTCGATCGACGATGACAATCGCCCACGTCGCTGCAACATCGCAAAGCTCGGAAGTCCTTTCGAGTCGCACACGACGACTTCGCCGTCGATGATGCATTCGTCGACAGGCAACGCTTTTACCGCGCGTGCGATCTCCGGAAAAACGGCAGTGTAGTCGTTGCCGTTGCGCGTGAGCAGCAGCGCTTCGCCCTTTGACTTGCTGGCGATCAACCGGTACCCGTCGAGCTTGAGCTCGAAGATCCACCCGTCGCGCGTGAACGCTTCGTCGTGGGGTTCGGCGTGCATTGCTTCGACCGATCTCGGATCGACACGCACGCGCGGTGCACCGTTTTCCGTGAGCGCCTCGCGCAGCCGACTCTTTGGGACAACGCCGGCTTTTACTTCGTCGACCGTCAGCCCCGAGAGCACCGACTCTTCAGGGAACTGATCGCCCGGCTGCTTCGCATGGGCGTCGCGCTCCTTGATGAGCAGCCAGTCCTTCTCGCTCTTCTTGATCTTCACGAGCGTCCACTTTCCGTGGAGCTTGTAGCCCTTGAGCTCGAAGAGCAGCTTGCCCTTCTCCAGGCCGGTTCGCCAATCCTCGAGCGGCACCCACTCGCCGCGGTCCCAGACAATCACGCCGCCCGCGCCGTAGTTTCCCTCGGGAATCACGCCCTCGAAGTCACCGTACTCCAGTGGATGGTCTTCGACTTTGACGGCCAGTCGTTTGTCGGCGGTATCGTACGAAGGGCCCTTCGGGACCGCCCACGATCGCAGGACACCGTCCATCTCGAGGCGCAGGTCGAAATGCAGCTGCCGCGCGGCGTGCTTGTGAACTACGAAAAGATTGCCGGGAACCGGCGACACGGTTCCGACCGGTTCCGGGGACCGGTCGGCCGATCGTTTCGCGCGGTATGTGCTTAGGCTATCGCCGGTGCTGTGGTCGCCGGGCGGCGTCATCCATATAGTATGCGCTCGGGACTGGCCTTTTTCATCTAATACCAGGGAATGGCGGTCGTGACCGTGAGCACGTGACCCCGATACTTCTTGTCGGGATCGTTCGAGAAGCGCATCTCGTACTCGTACTCCACATCCGTGCGTACATTGCGCGACCACTCGTGCGCCCATTTCACCTGCGGCTTCCATCGCCTGTCCACGCGCGGCTCCTCGCCGATTTCCTCACCTTCTTCGTCGAGTATGTCCACCGTTCGCTCGGGATACTGCACAGGTCTGTACTCCAGGCCTGCGAACACCTCGGCGCGATCACCGACTTCCCGTCCGTAGCGCGCGCTATAAGTCTGACGCTTGAATCGAAGCCGAGTGATCTTCGGGAGATTCCTCTCGAAACGAGCGGCGCCTTCCAGGGTTCCCTCACCGAACCTTATGCGGGAATCGAAAGTGACGTACCTGTTGATCGCATTGCTGTTGGGAGCCTCGGCGAACTTGCGCTGGCGGTAACCTGTAATGATGCGAAAGCGCACGTCATCAATCGGCCGGATCTCGATGCGCGGCAGAACGGCGTACTGATCTCCGACTTCACGGTCTTCCGAGCTTCCTTTCAGGTAGATCTCGCCTGTTACTCCGAAGAGGAGCATGCTGCCGAGGGGGATATCGAATCCCAGCCGGCCAAGCTGACTTACCCGGTCCCACCTGTCCGTGGCGGTGTACTGGTGAACGGCGACACCGTACTCCATGTAAACGCCCGGCTTCGAGCCGCGACTGCGAAAGCGGCCGGTCGCGCCCACGATGATGCCGTACGACCCGATGTTCGTGCTGTCGTGCTCGATGTTGGTGTCATACGTGTTCGTTACCCCGTTCTCGACCGAAAAACGTTGCCGCGGGGGAGGAATACGGCGAACAGGTGACGGCACGAGGCTGTCGGTCACCTTCGTGTCAGTCAGAACCTGGGCGGTCTGCCTCGGCTTAGTCGTCATCCCGGTATCGGGCGAGGTGTCCTGCGGGCCAATCTGTGCACCCGTGACAAATGGACTGCCCGCCAGCACGAAGGCGAGACGCATCCACAATCGGGATCGAGAATTCATAGGTCTTTACCGTGTACGAGTCCATGCTCTTCAGAGAGCGAAGCCGCCATGATTCGAGCTTCATTCAGTGTAGCGGCCTCAAACCGCTCTCGGGCGATGTCGACAAGCGATTGGGGGAGATCTGAGTCGCGATCCCGCAATGCGCGCGCGGCGCCCAACCGCAGCAGCATCAATGCCTCGCACACTCCGAGATCGTCCGCCGGTTCTCCGGAGGCGTCCAGATACGCGGTGCGAAGTCTTTCCGAGGCGGATTGCCCGGCGCCGCGTTGCAGCGCGTTCCAGGTGAGCTCCGAGAGGAGAGACCCCACGTCAATCAGCGGATCGGCGAGCACAATGTCGTGAACCAGGGACGTGGCGATTCCCGCATCGGTGATCCGGAAGTATCCAAGGCTGAGCGGAAAAATCGTCGGGGCGCGGCGGTCTACCATCTGGTCGAGAACCATGTCGAGCGAAGAGAGGAGACCACGGGCGACGCCTGCCGCGGGATGGCCAGCTTTCTCGAGGGCCCTCACGCGCCGGGCAACCGCCCTCCACGTGCGGCGTGTCGCGCGCTCCTTGGTGACGACAGGAATCTCCAGCGAGTGAAGCTCCGCCAGCGCGAGACCAAGCCGGTCGAGCGACGCTGACTCGCGCTCTGAGCCCAGCACCGTGACGAACCGATCTCCACGCGGGGGCTCGAAGACCACCAGAGAAAGAGGGTCCATGCGCCCAAGTGGACGCGGAAGCTGCAGCGCCGAAGGTCGCTCCGCGGCGGCGGCGTGTGTGGCTTCAAGTCGGCCAAGAACGTTCTTGCCTCTGGTGTGCGGGAACCCAACCGCCTCTACGGCGCGGCTCCATCGCTCTTTACCCTTGTAACCCTTGAGCACCCATCTGACGTGAATGCACTCTCGACTCACGCTTTTGATCGACGGAGTCGTCTCAGTGAGCTCGATATCCGGGCTGTAAGCCTCATGCACGAGCAGCACGAGCAGAGCCTGCGCGTAGACTCGATCCATTGCCCATGCCGGGCGGTCGCTGAAGGCAATTTCCCGCCTGAAATCCTTTGGCGTCCCGGCAACGCGTGGACCGGCCAGGGAGAGATCCAGGGTGCGCTCTATCTCATCGATGAGCAGGTCGGCATGCTCCTCCCATCCCTCTCTCTGCATCCGGAACGGGGCCGCCGCCGCAGTCATGAGCGAGACCGCCTCGAGCAGGCGCGCCCGCTGAACGCTTTCCCCGGTCTGCTCGATGTACGCCTCAAGGAATCCGTCTCCCACGGCGGCGAGGCCGTCCAGGGTGCCGGTCATGCGAAGCGAAGTGACACGAAGCGCTGCGAGGAAACGCCCCACGTCGAGCATCGGGTCGCCGTGAGCCGCCTGGTCCCAGTCGATGAGCATCACGCCGTGCGCGTTGGCAAGGACATTTGCCAGATGAAAATCCGCGTGAATGGTGCCGGTGATTCGCATGCGCTCGACGACCTCTCGTCGCAGACGATTGCTCAGGGATTCGATGCGGCGTGCCTGAAGGGGACGTACCTGCGACAGGACACCTCCCCAGCGCGCAACGTTGCTCATTTCCTTTTCAACGCTCCGGTGCTTCAACACCGGAAGCGTCAGCGCGTGGACGTTGGCAATGGCCCGTGCCGCCTTGCGAACGCGGCCTGCGAGCTCGCCCGGTGCGGTGATGTCCGACAATCTCCTGCCTTTGAGGAACTCCTGCAGCGAAAGGCGCGCGACAGCCACGTAGCCAACCGGAGGGGCGATCGACACGCGACCGGCTGTCTTGCGCCAGATCGCCCAGTGACCGGCGAACAGACGGGCCGGCGGGCGCCGGGCATCGATCTTACCTACGAGACGGCGCAGCTCCGGCATCGTGGATTTGCGGTCCTCCGCCAGCACTTCGTATTGAAGCGCAGCTCTCATTCCGGGCGTGTACGAAAGGGTATCAACATGCACCCGTCTGACTCGAGCACCGCGCGCCTGCCACAGGTGTTGAAATGCCACCTTCATTTCCTGTGGATGTGCGACAGTAAGCAGATTCGGCATCACCGGATCCAGCGGATATGCGTGCACGACGACACGTGCATCGTGCGCTGCCAGCCAGGCTGTGCGGAACGGCATTCTGCGAGCCATTCCCTTGCTCGCGCGGAGATCGCGGTACCGCGCAATCAGCTCCACAGGGTCAGGGGGCATCGGCTCATCCACGCGAAGCGCCCGCACGAAGAGCAGCTGACGTCCCGTGCGCCCGGTTTCCGGATCGTGAACCTTGATCTTCCAGAGGACCTTCGCGCCAACGCCGGGAGTGTATTGCACGTCCACCAGCCGACCATCCAGGAAGCGGAGACCATCGCGACATTCATCGAGTCGCTGAGTGAGCAGCTCGAACAGCGACTCTGCGCGCAGCGCGAAGCTCAGGCCCGGCACGGCTGGATCCGCTGGCGTTTCAGGTACAGGTCTCATGGTCAACGCACCTGCCCGTACTCTACGAGCTCGCGGAATAGCCCTGCGCGCAGCGACATCTCCGCGTATTCACCTTCCTGGACGAGACGTCCAGTTTCGAGCACGACGATGCGGTCCGCATCGCGGAGCCGATCCAGATCGTGGCTGATCATGAGGACCGTGCGGCCCTGCATGAGCTTCTGCAAAGCGTCCGTGACGAGTGAAGCCGCGCGCTGATCGAGCCCCGCCGTTGGCTCGTCGAGCACGACGATCGGCGCATCGCGCAGCATCGCGCGCGCGATGGCGACGCACTGACGCTGGCCGCCGGAAAGAGTGCCGCCGCGCTCGCCCGGAATCGTATCGTAGCCTTCGGCAAGCTCGGCTATGACATCGTGGATGCCGGCGCTCCGCGCAGCTTCCACGATTGCCTCGCGGTCCGCTCCCGGGCGCCCCGCCGCAATGTTTTCGGCGATCGTCGTAGCGAACAACACGGGCTCCTGGAACACGAAGCTCACCTGACGGCGCAGCGAGACGAGGGTGAACGAGCGCACATCGCGCCCGTCGATGCAGACGCGGCCCTCTGTCGCATCGTAGAAGCGGGGAACGAGACTCACGAGCGATGACTTGCCCGCCCCCGTGGGACCGACGATGCCAAGCCGCTCGCCGGGGCGCACAGTGAGATTGACTGAGCGCAACACCCACGGTCCCCGGCCATGGCGAAGCCCCACTTTCTCGAAGCTCACCTCACCGGCGAAAGTGGGCGCTTCCTCTGCATCGGGCAGATCGCGCACGCCCGGGACGAGATCGAGCACCTCCAGTATCCGCTCTCCGGCAGTCGCTGTTCGCGTCACCTGCTCGGTGGTACGCGACGCGCGCCTCAATGGCCGCGCGAACGTGCGCAGATAACTGACGAACACCACCAGATCACCCGGCGAGAGCGCCCCCGACATGATACGGCGCGCGGCAATTCCGACGACTACGGCGGTAATCGCACCCACCGCGAGCTCCGACGCCCACCGGAGCCTGGCCTCGATGCGCGCGGCCTTCAGACCCTCCTTGAGACTTCTGTTGTCGAATCGTCCGACCCGTTCCACCTCCTGCTCCTCGAGCCCGAATCCGTGCACGACGCGAATTGCCCCGAGCGATTCGGTCATCTTTGTCGCGAGATCCCCCTCCTGACGGCGCTGCCTTCGAATCGCGGCTCGCATCGGTTTTCGGTATCGGCGCATCAACAGGTATAGAAGCGGGAGCGCCGCAAAAGAGACGAGCGCCAACCGCCAGTCCATCAGCAGCATGATGATCGCCATGCCGACCATCAGGAGCGAGTTCTCCGACAGGCCGAGTGGAATCTTCACGAGGGCGTCGCGGAGCAGCCGGATATCCCCGGTCAGGCGCACGAGAAGGTCGCCCGTCTTTCTGCGGTCGTGGAACGAGAAATCGAGATGCTGCAGATGTCGGAAGAGATCAACGCGCAGGCGTGCGACCACTTTCTGTCCGACATACGCGGAGAGCACGTTCTGCCAGTAGTAGAAGAAACCCGACAGGACTGCAATAACGACGATGACGACGGCAACGAGGTTGAGCAGCCCCGTCCTGCCGTCGATCCACGGCTCTACAAAAGAAAGGGCTTCCGGGAGCGGATTGCCGAGGAGCACGTTGTCGAGGACGATTTTGATCGGCCACGGCTCCAGCAGCCGGAGCAGCATGAATCCGATGGTCGAAAGCAGCGCCAGCGCGAGGTCTCGTTTTCGTCCGCGCAGGTACGGTGAGAGTCGTTTGATCACGCGCCGCAGCGCGTCGATCTTCTGCAGCACCTTCGGCCGCGCCCACCGCCGCCGCGCCACCGGCTCGCCCGTTTTCACGCGGCACCCACCGCAGCGTCATTCATCGCAATCGACACGATGTCCGCAACGCGCGAGGACCACGCGTGGTTTTCCCGCGCTTCCGCCAGACCCGCTTTGCCAATCCGCTGCCGCATCGCCTCATCACCAGCAGTCGCAAGGAACGCTGCGGCAAGGGCATCGGGATCGCCGGGCCGAACCAGGACTCCAGTCTCGTCGTCGCGGAGAAGCTCGGGGATCTGCCCGATGTCGGACGCAACGTTGCAGACGCCGCAAGCCATGGCGTCCAGAATCTTCAGCGGCGAAAAGTAAAATCGGTCGATTGGCGGGTACGGCGCGACCGCTATGTCCATCCCGCGAATCCATGGCGGTACTTCCTCGAGCGGCAGAGCGCCGGTGTGTGTCACGCGTCCCGGCAGCTCCGCCGCGAGGCGCGTCACCTCGCCACGAAGCGGGCCGTCGCCGACAACGAGAAGATGAAGTCGCGGGTCAGCGGCGGCGGCTATCCTGAACGCTGCAGTCAGGACATCTATCCCGTGCCATGCCTTGAGGCTCCCCGAGAATCCGACGACGACAGAGCGGTCGTCACCCGCGCGCTTCACTTCGCCCTCGGGCGAAAAGAGATCGAGGTCGACCCCGTTGACTACCACATCGACTTTCGCCTGATCGACCCCTGCGTCCACGAGCCGGTCGCGCATCTGGCCTGAGTTGGTGATGATTCGCTGTGCTTCGTGCATGACCACGTCTTCCAGCGTCTCGGCCGCTTCCTGCAGGGCCTCAGCACGAAACGTTGCCCCTTCCCACGCCAGCGGCGCGTGGACGTTGAGGACGTGCGGCACCGCGAGCCGGTTACAGGCGAAAACGCCGGCGACGCCAAACGGAGAGTAAAGCTCGAAAACGAAATCCGGCTCGAATCGTTCTATCTCGCGCTCTAGCTCGTCCTCAGCGAGCACGTTGTTCAATAGCTGCCCGATAGCATGGGCAACCCGCCTGCGCGTGCGCTGGGTCTCCCGAGTTGGTGCAGCCATCGACTGCGCACTTTTCAGCAGATCGTCCAGCACCGCAGGAGTGGGAATGCGAACAACGGAAGCACCGAGCTTGT
Source organism: Gemmatimonadota bacterium (assembly GCA_030775065.1). Lineage (GTDB taxonomy): Bacteria > Gemmatimonadota > Gemmatimonadetes > Gemmatimonadales > Gemmatimonadaceae > UBA4720. Next base: position 9,262 of record JALYJX010000065.1, read on the forward strand.
TCGAATCGACATCGGACGGCGTAAGCACGACGACCTCGTGTCCCGCGCACTGGAAGGCGTGCACCAGACTCCGGAAATGGGCGGTGGCACCATTGTGCTTCGCGAGCGTGATGCCGCGGTCCGCACACAGATAGAGGATCTTCATGCCGTCCGCTCCAGCAGGAGGTCGTACAGCTTTGCCGCTGTCCTTGTCTGATCGAAAGCTTCCACGACGGATGGGCGGGCAGCCGAGCAAAGCCGCGTGTGCAGGTCGGCATCGCGCATGACGTTCTCGATGGCGTCAGCGAGACTCGTGGCATCGCCTTCGGGTACGATCAACCCGTTGATGCCGTGATGCACCGCTTCGGGAATTCCTGTCACCGGGGTGCTGATTACGGGAACACCGCAGGCGAGCGCCTCGACGATCGATACGGGGAGGCCGTCGCGGTTGCCGTCCCCTGCGACGATGCACGGGAGTACCAGCAGATGCGCGCTCTGGTAATGGCGAACGATCTCCTGTTGCGGCAGCGGCTCAAGCAGTCGCACGTGATCGCCAAGATTCGATTCGAGAACCATCAGCTCGAGGGTACGACGCTGCTCGCCTTTTCCGATGATGTCGCAGCGAAAGTCGAGGCCGCGGTCGCGCAGGATGCGGCATGCCTCGATGAGTACCGGGATGCCTTTTTTCTCGACCAGGCGGGCGACTGTGATCAACCTGAACGGACCGTCAGGCGGGTTGCGCGGCGGTGAGAAGCGCGACATATCGATGCCGTTCCGGACGAGCTCCACACGCGCGGGCTTCCCGTTAACGAGCGATTTGAGGAACTGGACGTTGTAGTCGCTCACCGTGACCGTAAAGCGTGCAGCCGCCATCTTCCGCGCAATCACTTTGTGGTCCGCATGGCGATAGATGTCGAATGCGTGGGCGGTGAAGCTGAACGGGATGCCAAGAAGCTTGCTCGCCTGCTGAGCAACAGTCGTGGAGCGGTTGGCGAAGTGCGCATGCAGATGCCGCACCCCGAGACGGCGGGCGCGTTCGGCAACCCATGATGCCTGAAGGAAACGCCAGAGGAACGAAGGCCGGCGCGTGGCCAGCACTTTCTTCAACTGGCGCCGATAGCGTTTGGGATTGCGCGCCGCAGCCCTCTTCGCATAGCGATAGAGTGCGCTCATGTCGTCGATGCCAGGCACATAATGGACGCTGGCTTTCAGTCGGCAGACGCCTTCATGGAATCTGGGATCGCGAGTGGGCGCCAGCGAGAATATCTCGACCTTCACACCCATCGCCTCGAGCGCGAGGATCTCGTTGAGAATGAAAGTTTCCGACAGGACCGGAAACTTCCGGACGACGTATCCGACAGAAGTCTTCACGCGCGCCATCGCTTAATCCCGTTCTCGCGCGAGAGCGAGGAGATGATCCGCCACGCACGACGCGCCATTGAGATCGAGACGACTGCTCCCGTTGCGGCGAGGCTGCGCGAGCGCGCGTGTCATTGCCCTGCCCAGAGTCTTCGACGTCAGCTCTTCGGCTTCGAGCGCGGTGACGAGCCCCAGCTGGGCCAGCCCCGACGCTCGCACATGCTGCTCCGCGTCCACTCCCGACCGGCCGCGGCTCCCGTGCTCTCCCGCTCGCCACGTGCGGGGAACGAGGACCGATCGCGCCCCTGTGGACATGATCTCGGCCGATGTGTTGTATCCGCCCATCGCTACAACCAGATCCGCCGCCGCCATCGCCGATGGCAGGTCGGCGAGGTGATTTCTGACTGTCACTCCATGGCGTGCCGAAGCCGCGTGCACAATGGCCGCACGGTCCGACGGGGACATGAACTCGCCTGCGACAACAACAGCGGGGCGACCAGGAAACTCGTCCAGCGCCCCGATGAATGCCTCGAGCAACGGCCTGCCGTCGCCCCCTCCTCCGACTGTCGCGAGGAAAAAGCCCGCGTCCACTTCCAGCTCGCGACGCACCGTATCGGGATCGCTGCGCGCCAGTCCGGACTCGGTGACATAGCCGCAATAGGAGAGTCGGTCGGCAACCGTGTCGGAAAGTGCGTAAGCCTCCACGGCATCCAGAACTTCGCGCACTCCATAGACGAGCACCTTGTCATAGTAGCGCTCGATGATTCCGTAGATTCCGTCGCGCTCCCAGTCGCGCTGAACTTTCTTCGGCGGGTCAACGACGTCGCGCAGGCCGAGCACTGTTCGCGTCGGGCGATGCCGGAGCTCGCGTAGTGCCGGAAGCAGCTCGAGCCGCGTGCCGAGCGGAAAGTTGTCCACGAGCAGAACGTCGGGCGCGAACAAATCCAGGGCGCACCGCGTGAGCTCGCCTCGCATCGAAGCGAGCTCTGCCACGCCAATACCGAGTGTCGGCGGTTGAGTGCCTTCAGTGCCCGACGTGGTGATCGTCGGGATCTTGATCGTGTCTGCATTGCGTGGAAGCTCGCCAAGCAGGTGTGTCGCCGGAGAGCCGGTAATCAACAGGAGAGCGGAATCGGGCTCCTTCTCCGCCAGCGCCTGGATAATGCGCGAGCTTCTCCGCACATGTCCGACGCCGTACGCGTCGTGCGTGAAGACCGCAATGCGTGGAGCGCGAGAGGGCATCGCGCTACGCTGACGCTTCCAGGAGCCAGTCATCCAGCGGCTCGGAGTTCGCGGCCTCAAGCGAGATCGGTTCGAGCACTTGCTGCAGATATCTCCCTGCACGCTCGAGACCTTTCATGTCCATGCGATGCCGGACGCGCGCCGCTGGAGAAGGGCGCTCGAGCCATTCCGATATCGCGGCGGGAGTGAGTCTTTCCGGGTCCAGCCATTCGATCAGCCCGAGGTCCGCCAATCTCCGCGCGCGAATGAGCTGTTCGCGGCGAGGAGCAATTCGCGGGATGATCAGCGCGTGTTTGTCGTGCGAGACAACTTCGCAGACGCTGTTGTATCCCCCCATCGTTATCACCCTGTCGGCCAGCGAGAGCAGAGCCGATGGTTCACTGATCAGGTCGAGCACGTGGAACTGCGACGACTGCCGGCTCGCGCGGCGGCAGAGTGCTTCGCGCTCCCTGGCGGGCATAAACGGCCCGGTGAGGAGAACGCCGGTGTAGTCCCTGGGCAGCTCAGAATCGACGAAAGCCTGCGCGATGCGCATTCCGTCCTGTCCGCCGCCAACCGTGCACAGAACGAAGCGGGCACTGTCGAGCAGCTTCACGGCGAGCGTGTCTGCGTCTCCGGCTCCCTGGGTATCCGGCGAAGGAGCCGGATTCAAGTAGCCGGTGAACCGCGCCTTTCGTGCGACGGTCCTTGGAAAGTCGTACTCGGAGAGCAAGTCGAAAACGGCGGGATCGCCGTATATCCAGACCCGGTCGTAGAACTGCTCGACCATTTCATGATTTCCCGCACGTGCCCATTCAGTCCGAACCGTTTCCGGCTCCTCGAGGATGTCGCGCAATCCGAGGATCAGCCGCGTCCCGCGCTCCTTGAGCAATTCCAGGCATGGGGCGAGCTCGCCGAGTGCGCCGCGCGGGAGGTGATCGACTATCAGGACGTCCGGCGAGAACTGAGAGAGGGCGGAAGCGATCACATCGCGCCGCAGCCGAATGAGCTCGTGAAGACCGATCCTGAGGCGGCGCGGCGCGCAGTTGCCGTCGGCATCCTTGCGCAGCGCGGGAAGGCTGAGGCAGTCGACATTGTCGGGGAAATCGAAGATCCCGGCTTCGCGCGCCTCGGTGATCATGAGAAAGGAGCCGGCCGGGTACCGCGCGGCGAACCTGCGGACGAGGAGAAGGTTTCGCCGCATATGGCCTAAGCCAACCATGCCCGGTGAATACAGGGCAACTCGGGGGTTCAGCTTGCTACTCCCATCGACTTCGGCTCACGGTGCCCCTAGTGCCTCCGGTGCACCGGACCCCGCGAGCAGCGCTGCCTATTCTGACGCTACAGCATCCCGGTTGCACGCAGACACTTTGCGTCATTGTGCTTCATTGATTCGATTGCTACGACTCTGTGACGCAACCGGTGCACAGCACATGCCACCTACGACGCCGGTGGCCTAACGTTCGAAGTCGGCGGGCGGGCTGCACATCACAAATATTGTTCGCTAAAGTTTCCCACGGAACCAATTGCGGATTGCCCGTTTGACCTCTTATCGTATTTTGACTGCCCGGTTTGTCCGCAGTCCTCAGCTCGTCTGGACTCCGC
>JALYJX010000066.1 GCA_030775065.1 Gemmatimonadota bacterium
GGATGGTAACGAGCGCGCTTTTTTGCTTCGTCCGATAGTCCATCAGAGACAGCTGAGTTCCTCCGGCTACCAGGTCCTTTACGACAAGAGAGGTTGAATCCACGAACCAGACATTGAGGTGTCGTCCGGGCAACGGAGTCTCCGCCCCGCCGCCAAACGGCAACACGACCCATTCTCCCCCCTCGCGATTCTGCGTTCCCCAATCGTGACTCAGGGTCAGAACGCTGCCGTCTGGCGAAAGGGTGAAAGAGGTAGGTCGCGTCCCGCGGAATAAGCGCTTTTCGTCGGTAAACTTGCCCTGGAGCGCATCGGTGAACGAAAGTGCCCACGCAGCATATTCTGTGGTGCCTTCGTCTACGAGGAAGGTTCCGCCATCTGCGGTTACGCTGAAGGCACTCAAGTCGCCGGTATAGACGGTGTCTGCGCCCTGTGCCAGACGTCCGCTGGTTGGGTCGAAAGGCACACGTAATATTGATAAGTCAAGCTTCCCCGGTGACCTCAGCGTCATCCAGATAGCATCAGAGCTGACTTGGCCGAACATCAGGGTTCCACGCGGGAAACTTCTCGAGGGGTAGTGTTTACCGCTCCGATCGGTCAACGCGACCTTTGTGGTTTTTTCGTTGACCAGCATGTACATGATGCGCTGAGGATTCGGAACTGTGTTCATCAGAAGGAAGTAATCCCCACCTTCAATGCGGATGCTGTCTATCGGTACGCCGTCCAGGCCGCTCACGAGAATCCAGAACATTGGGGCCCGGGCGCTTTCCCGAACGATGAGAAGCGAATCACCGCCTGCCCAGAACGCCGCGAACGAGGGCGACAGGAAACGCGGCTGTCCGCCAAGGGTCGGAATAAGAAACGTTCCCGCCTTGCCGTCCAGGGATCCAAAGAGAAGGACATTTCTTCTGTCCGGGCTCACGTTGACTCGATGCACTGCTGTCGCGCCGTCGAGAAGTCGCTTCGCTGCACCGCCGGCAACGTCCCGCATCTCGACGCCGTAGCGGCAGCCGCGCGTCGTGCACTCTGTGACGACATATGCGATCGTCTTTCCGTCGCTGGAAATCGTCGGCACTGACACTCGGCCGCTATTCGTGAGCTGCGTACGCTGCCGAAGTGAAACTCCAGAGTGTGACGGCGCTGAAGGCTTGGGTCGCGCGAGCCACGCGGCCGAGCCAAGAATCGCCACCGCTGCGACCGAGATTGCCACCCACTTTCTGCTTCCGCGCCACGCGTTGTGCGCGAGGACGGGCGCGGATGCTCTTAGCGCACTAACGAACTGCCCCGCTGACGAAAACCGGTCTGCCGGTACTTTGGCGAGCGCTCTTTCGGTTGCTTGCTCCATCGCCGGCGAGATTGTCGGCCGCACAACTCGAAGCCGAACCGGTTTCTCCGTCAGCAGCTTCGCGACTACTGCCTGCGCGGTCGCACCGGTGATCGGCGGTTCACCCGAGAGCATTTCGTAGAACACCGCCCCGAGCGAATAGATATCGCTTCGCTGGTCGAGAGTGCGGTCGCCGGTTGCCTGCTCCGGACTCATGTACTGAGGCGTTCCGAGCGAAAGTCCCGTTTCGGTCAGGCGATCGCCCCCGGCTTCCTTCACCGCGAGCGCAATACCGAAGTCGGCGAGAACTGCTTCCCCTTCGTGCAGGAGGATGTTCTCGGGCTTGATGTCACGATGAACGACACCTTTCGAGTGAGCGTAGTCGAGAGCGCTCGCGACCTGCGTGATTATCGAAACCGCTTCATCGACGCCGAGTTGTTTCTCGCGTGAGAGTTTTGCCCTCAGTGACTCGCCGCGAACGTACGGAAGGACGTAATAGAGAATGCCGTCCGCGGATCCTGAGTCGATCAGTGTGAGAATGTGCGGGTGATCGAGCTTGGCGGAGATGCGAACTTCGGAGAGAAAGCGCTCGCTGCCGATCACTGCGCTCAGGTTCGCTCGGAGGACCTTGATCGCGACTTCACGGTCGTGCTTGAGATCGCGCGCGAGGTAGACCGTGGCCATCCCACCGGCACCGAGCTCTCGCTCGATGGAATAGCGGTCGGCTAGTGCTGAGCGGAGATGATCGGTGGCGGGCACCCGCCTAAATTGGGATCATGCGGCAAAAAGCGAAACACTGCCCAGGCCGCGGAAACAGCTCATCAAACGATTTGCGAGCGCGATGGGCCTGATGCAGCAACTTCGACATAAGCAGCCATCGAGCGAGGAGGAGGCACCGGCTCGCCGGATTCGCGAAGCCCTTCGACGTGAAACTCAACGCCTTCGCGCATTGCTTTTTCGACTTCATCCCGTGTTGCGCCAGTGGCAATGCATCCCGGCAAATCCGGGAGAAAGGCGGAGTAGCCAGTCCCCGACTCTTCGATAATTACGAGGTAGCGGCTCATTGATCACTCCTCGGCAGGCTTTCGAGGTCTGCCTGTTTCAGGATACTCTTCAATGTAACGTCGCCCGATGTCAACGCGGCGACAGAGACACCTGAACATTACGGGAATGCGCAATTCGGCCGAGGCAATGAGAGGCTCCGCGTATCCGGTGAGCCTGGACGATGTCCGCGCCGCAGAGAAGCGGATTCGGCCATTCATCGATCGAACGCCGCTCCGTTCCTACCCGGCGCTCGATGCCGCTGTCGGCCACGGAATCCACGTGCTCGTGAAGCACGAGAATCATCAGCCTACAAATGCATTCAAGATTCGGAACGGTTTGGCTGCAATGACGGCATTGCCGTCGCATTTGCGGGAGCGGGGCGTTGTGTGCGGCTCAACCGGCAACCACGGGCAGGGCGTGGCTTACGCTGGAAGGGAGCTGGGAATTCCCGTGACTGTTGTCGTGCCGGCCGGAAACAACCCCGACAAGAACGCCGCAATGATAGCCCTCGGCGCCCGGCTAATCGAACACGGCACGATGTACGACGAGGCGGCGGCCGAGTCGGAGCGAGTTGCGCGGGACGAAGGTCTTACGTTGGTGCATTCGACGAACAACCACGACGTCGTCGCGGGCGCGGGCACGATCACCCTCGAAGTTCTGGAGCAGGCGGGCAATCTCGACGCGATGGTCTTCGCTGTCGGCGGCGGCTCTCAGACCGTTGGTGCGCTTGCGGTTCTCTCTGAGCTTCGCCCGAACGTGCGCGTGTTCGGCGTTCAGGCGTCGGGCGCTCCCGCAGTGTACGAGTCGTGGAAAGCTGGTGCTCCATCTCCGCCGATTCCACCACGAACGCTCGCGGACGGAATCGCGACAAAGAGCTCGAGGGTCAGACGGTGTGTGTGATTCTCACCGGGAGCAATGTGGACGCCGACACTCTGCGCAAAGTTGTGAGCGCGTAAGCGCGGTCTACGCTGCGACGGCCGCCGGTGCTGGCCCGGCATCGACCAGCTGCATGGTTACTGGATCGACGCGCAGGTTGAGTCCTTCGAGAGATCGGGCGCCGAGGAGTACCAGGTCGTCAGGCTCACCAAACACGACTTCGTCGAAGGTCGTAGTGCCTCCGGCATACACGACGGCTGCTCCGGTCCAACGGGAGAGTATCGTCCCATCAGCCTGGCGAAAGCGCACCTCTTTCAACCGGGTAATCCCGAGCGACTGAAGGACTGTCGCCGGAAACCACGAGAGCGCAGCGCCCGTGTCTACCAAAGCCATTCTGACCAGCTTGCGTTTCAGCGGATGAACGGGATTGGCGACCTCCACGTCAGTTCGAAACGTGCCCATTTCATCTGGCATGTTAACTCCTGTGTCGTCGACGAACGGTACCGGAAATCCGCGTGAATAACCACTAGTTCGAACGCTCGCGGCGAGCGGTCACGCGTTTGCCGCGGATCATCGCGTTTGCCAGGGCTTCGATGACCGTGTCGGCCGATGACTCGGGAATTTCGACGACCGAGAATCAGCGCGCACCTCCGGCGGACAGGGCGGGCGCGTCGATTACGTTCGCCCCTTTGTAATCGATGGGCACGATACGGTAGCGATATACCATCCCATGCTCGCCGGCGACGTACCCGCTCGTGGGTGAAGTCAGGGTGGAGGCGTTGATCGTCGCGGGGAACTTGAGCTTTCGCGACGTCCACCGCTTCCCACCGTCCGCCGTATAGATCAATGTTCCATACGGTGAGACACCCCAGCCCACCTGGGCATTGGCGAACTTCAGCTTTGCTGGCTTACCGCCCTCCAGCGTTGCTCCGGCGATCGCGGTCCATGTCTTCCCGCCATCGCGAGTCGAGTAGAGCTTTCCGCCCCACATTCTGACGAAGCCATTGTTTTTATCGGTGAACACCAGGTATTCGCCGCCTGCCTTAGGCTCCGGGATCGTCCACGACGTCCACTCGGCGCCACCGTTGGTGGTTCTGGCGACGACGAATGCAGCGTTCTCAACGTTGCGACTGATGGCATAGCCTGTCTCGGGGGTCGGGAACGACACCGCCTCGAAGTGGCATGCTGCGTTGCGGTTCAGTCCCTGCACTGTGAGGGTTATGTCACAGGTGTACGCCGGCTTCCAGTTTTTCCCCCCGTCCGTCGTGTGATAGATGAATTTGTTGTAGACGTAGACACCGTTGTCCGTCGAAGTGAACTGATAATCACCTCGATGCTGGCCGACGGTTCCCGCCTCCGTCCAGGTTTGTCCATCGGTGGTGCGATAAAGGCGGTGGTCACCCCCAGCTGTACTCTGGACGGCGAACCCGACGCGATCGTTCACGAAGCGCAGATAGGCGATGGGCCGGTCATCGCTCTTTGGATCTCCGCCGAGCTGTGCAGCCCATGTCTTGCCGCGATCGGTGGTATGGAGGATCGTACCGGCCGCGCCCCCGGCCCATCCCACCGAATCATTTACGAAGACGATGTCGTTGATCTCCAGGTCCTGCTGGTAGTTGACCGGCTCGAATATCGCCTTGAACCGTGGAGACTGAGCGCCAACACTCGAACCCGATAGAACAAGTGCGAAACTGACGCTTGAGAGAGTCAGGCTGGAATGACGTCTCATGGGTGTGCACCTCCCGTTGGAAGATGCGTGACAACCGCCGCCGGATGTGGCTCCATCTGGGGAGTGGCGGCGCGCGGTAAGCTCACGCAATACAGGAAAAGCATGCGACGTTTGGCGGTTGTGCGGAAGGCCTCACACGTTTGACTTCGAGAGTGACGCTGCTATTGAGGGATTGCGGCAGCGAACGCAGCCGTCTTGCCGGTTCCGGTAGCTGCCTGGCCTAACAGGTCTCTGCCGGCGAGGAGCGGTGGTATAGCCTCTCGCTGGATTGGGGTCGGCTCCTCGTATCCCAACGAGACGAGAGTGGCCGCTACTTCGCCACCTAATCCAAGAGACTCGAAGCCGTCGGTGGACGGCAGTGCCGCATCAACCACTCTGACCTCGTCTCTTCCGCCCCTTCTTCTTCGCTTGTGTTTTAGTGCGCACTATCTGGCGGCCGCGCTCCTCCTCGTATCGATCAGGAATTTCGGTCTGTTCAGTATCCCAGATATCGCGCCGGTCGCCGATCATCAGGATAAGGACTTCAGCGGCGGCTGGGTTGACCCGGTACACAATGCGGATGTGGGAGGCTTTCAGTTTTCGGAAAGGGTGGAGTGGGTCGTGCAGGCTTTCCCCGTACTGGCCGGGCGCGACCTTCAGCTTCTTGTCAATCGCCTTTCGGGCCATTTGAAAAGCAGCGTGTCCCACGTCTTCCAGGTCGTCCTCAAGAATTCTTTCCGTGTACCTGACCGTCCAGGTCGTGGGCTTTGCTGGCTTCGGCTTTGGCGCCAATTGGGGTCCTCCGTGTTACCGCCTGTTGATTTCCCCGGCGCCGTCAGCGGGTGAGTATTATCTCACTTCTGCGGCAGAACGCCGCTTATCTACTGCAGCCCAGAATGCAGTTTCGTCCAGCACCCTGTCCTCTCCTGCCTCGATTGCTTCCAGGCGACGAGCAGCGATCCGCGCAAGCCGGCGGTTTTCGCGGGCCTCATTCACCATCTCGACCATTTCGATGCTGACCACGGCAGCCACTGGCTTGCCGTCCCTCAGCACGTACACTGGTCCCTCCAATGAGGCCTCCAAAGTCTTCTTTGTGTCTTTCTTCAGCTCGCTAATCGTCGTCACGCGGACATCAGCACCGACTGTAAACATTGTCTACTCCGTTATCCACTGGAGAAGGTATGTCTTATGATACGAATAAGAGTACCCAAAAACAACCCATGCATTGCGGGCGGGTGGTCCGGTGGCCATCAGTGCGCGATGCCGCTTGCGAGGGTTCCTCATGGACCGATTAGCGTCTAAACGTTCCGTCACCTCCTTTCTTTTCTACGTCAACGTAGATATAGATGAAGGAAGAACGAGTCACGTTCTCCCCTGAAGATTCCGAGGGACTTCTGGTAGTTACCGCGTACTGAGGATGACGGGATGAAATGGACCTACGATCCAAGCGTAGACGCGCTCACCATCACGTTTCTCCCGGGGAAGCGGTCGGCGCGCTCTGAGGAGCTCCGCCCGGGGATGATCTGCGATTATGACACGGCAGGGCACCCGATCTCGATCGAGCTGTTGGAGGCAAGTACCCATTTGCCGCGAAAAAATCTTGAAAATCTTCCGCTGCCGGGGGTGATGCTCACGCTCTCGGAAGCCTCTCGCCGCGCGGGACTCGACCCAGCGACGCTTCGTCAGCAAATCCATAGAAAGCGGCTACGGGCGACGAAGCGCCGCCGTGAATGGTGGGTGGACCCGGGCGCTCTTCAGGACTACCTCGACAGTCGAGCGCCGCAGGGACGTCGTAACGGAAACAAAAAATCTGCCCGCCGTCTTGTGCCCCGACGCGTTCCTTCCCGCAAGATGCCGGTCAGATAACCCTACGAGTTCCGTCCGGTCGAGAATGATTGTCGCCTCCTGTGAATGAGTAAGAGTCTCTCGAGTTTTCCCAGCACTTCTCGGCGATTCGGGCCTATCGGCCAAGCACGACGTCGATGCTCGTCAATATCTGCTCGAGACGCTTTGGCGTCAGCTTTCCAATGCGTTTGCCGAGGTAGGTGCGATCAACTGCGAACAGTTGAGTGGCGTTGGCTACCGAGTCCTTCGGGAGGCCCGCCAGTCTAGCCGGCAGAAATGTGTTCCCCGGTGCGGCTTCCCACGTCAGGTTACTTGTGAGGGGGACGCACACTACAGTCGCGAGCCGGCTGCGGTTCAGTGGATTACCCTGAACTATTACCACCGGTCGCCGAAATCCCGCCGCTGAGCCTGTGGGGCCGGGCAGGTCCGCCCACCAGATCTCGCCTTGCGCAACTTCTACCATTCGGTGCGTTCGAGCACCGAGCGCGCCGCGGCGAGCACGAATGGATCGCGCGGCTCATCGAGGTGGTCGACGACACGGTTCATCGCATCCGTAACCTCGTCAGGGGCGTGACGGCTCAGGTACTCGGCCAGCGCTTCGGCATACAACTGACTTCGGGACTTTTGCGATCGCTTCGCCTGGCGGTCGGCGGCGCGAAAGACGGCGTCGGGGAGAGACACAGCGGTCTTCATACCATTAGTATAACTCTGTTTTCCCGCTGGTTGCAACCCTTCACGAATGTCACCACTGCTCTCTTCCAGACTGACATCCTCGCAGTGCGCGTGGGAGCTTTAACCGGCGGCAAAGCTTCGAACTTGCTCGGCAGCGCCAAGCCGGGCATTCCCACCGCGTAAATCTGATGACGCGTGCGAAGCGGTGTCGGTGCCGCGACTTGGAAAGTCGCTAGGTTTCAAGCGACGGTTCACGGGGGTTCTTCGTGGTAGATCGAAACGCAGCACTTGCCGACCAATTGCTCGCCTTGCCGTCGCGTGACCGCGCCCGCCTTGCCGAGCTTCTGCTCGCAAGTCTCGAGGGGTTTGAGACAGGAGCAGAGTCAGCCTGGGATGAGGAGATTGCGCAACGAGCGCTCGATCTGGAGTCGGGTCAAGTCGCATCGATTCCAGGCGAAGCTGTATTCGCTGTGGTGGAGCGGCGCCTGCGCAAGTGAAAGTTCAGTTCCACCCGGCTGCGAGCGAAGAGCTTATCGCAGGGGTCGAGTACTATGAAGCGGCGCTTCCGGGGTCAGCACGGCCGAAACGGTCTTTTCGATGACGAAGGCATTGAGAGAGGCTGGTAAATGTTGCAGGGTGAGTTACCTCCTCGTATGCTCATAGGTACAGCGCCTCGGGCGCACACGGAAAAAAGGTTCCTCCCCAGCAACAAGAGCCCAAGGGGCTCTTCCCGAAAGGGATAGCTGGGGAGGTCGCATTTGTGCGGGATGCGAGATACTTCAATCACGCGATCGCCAGACATCGGGGTCCCGATGCAAATGGTAGCAAGCCGCGATGAGCAACTCGTCGTGGGTTTCACGAAAAATCAGCGCGTAGGGAAATCGATGAACCAGGACCCGACGGAGATCGCCGTGAACGTGGGCGTACACCTGAGGCGATCTTGCGGCAGCGTCAGCTGCCATGCGGACAGCGGCTAAAAAGCGTTGACCGAGCCCTGATCGGTGCTCTTCGTACCACAGAGCTGCTTCAGCGACTTCGAGGTCTGCGGCGGACGAGAATACAACGCCACGTCCCGCAGGTGTACTCACCGTCCTAAAAGGACTGTACGGCTATTTGGAACGACGAAGCTTCGCTCGTATTCGGCCGAGAGCCTCGTCCATCGGTACGCCAGTGGATGGGTCGGCATCGTACTCCGCGAGGCGGCGATCCAATTCCGTCTTCTGCTCGTCGGTCAGAGGAAGTACGTCAGGCGCCGCGTTCGCTTCTTCCGCGATGCTGTCCCAGATATCACCGACAAGCTGAAGGCGGTCCGCCACGCTCAGGCTGCGATAGTCGAAGGCCGGGTTTCCCATGTGTGGAAGTTGAATGAAGAAAACGCGGTCGGCAAGGTGCTCAGCCGGAACTCGCGAATTCCTTCGCCCAGCACACCGTATTCACAAGCTTCATCCGCTCCAGATCTGTGCACACCAGATCGAGCAGGAGGGGCGAGCAAAAGATCACTGAGAGACATCGCGCCCGCGAGAGCGCGACATTCAGCCGATTTCTCGAGAACAGAAAATCAATTCCGCGGGGCGCTTCGTCCGCGCTCGATGAGGCCATCGATATCAGAACAGCCGCCGCCTCCTGTCCCTGGAACTTGTCCACCGTTCCCACACGGGCACCTGCCGGCAATCTCCGCTTCAGCAGGTTGACCTGCATGTTGTAAGGGCTCACGACAAGAATGTCTTCCGTCGTAATCAGGTGTCGCTCGCCCTTCTCGTTGATCCATGGTTGACCAAGAAGTGCCCGATACGCACAGTCCACCGCCGTCGCCTCCTCGATACTTCTCTGCGCGTTGTCATGGTGCTCAACCGGCACAAACCGAAGGCCTGTCGGAGCGAGCACGCCGTCACAGTCGTCATTCAGCTCCAGCATCTGGCCGAACGTGCACTCGGCGGACTCGAGTCTCCCATCGTAGAACGCGTCAGATACAAAGCGGCAGAGCCGAGGGTGCATGCGCCACGTGCGCTCGAGGAAAACGCCGCGATCGGACGGCACGGTCGCCCAGTCACCCATGAGATAATCCAGCCCTGACACGCCGCTGCTTCCCGGATGCTGGCCTTGCGACACTTGTGGCAACTGCATCTGGTCGCCGACGAGAACGATGTTGTCGGCGCAAAGTCCCGTCGCTACGATATCGGCGAGACTCACCTGGCCTGCTTCGTCAACGAAGAGATAGTCGAGTCTTTTGTCGAGCTCGGGGCGCGAGAAAAGCCAGGCGGTGCCGCCGATCAGCGCGTGATCGCCGCTGAAGACGACGTCGTTGTCGCTCGCCTCCTCAATGACCGCGCTGTTGAGGAACTGCTCATCGTCGGTCGAGCGCTTTACTCCGGTGAATTTTACTCCGCGCTCCAGGGCGACCTTCTCCACATTCTCCAGCAAGAGATTGATTGCCTTGTGCGACATCGACATGACACCCACCCGCTTCTTGTCGGCGAGCAGGGATACGATTGCGTGAGCAGAGGTGAACGTTTTTCCGCACCCCGGCGGACCCTGGATGACGAGATGCGTGTGGTTCATCCTCGCAACGGCATCCACAGTCTGGCTCAGTAGATCGCCATCTCCGTTGAGGATCACCGAGCCTTCGAGTCGCGGCCGCTCCTTCCGCAGGATGCTCGTCACCGCCGAATACTCGTCTGCGCGTCCGCCGATTACAGCGTCCGCGTAACGGCGGAGAGCTTCGCGCATTGGCGGATCCCTGAGGGGTCCGCTCGGGACCAAAGCCGTTGTCTCGGTGAAGGGAGGCCTGCTGGGGCCGACCTTCAGCTCGAGCCACCGCTCCGTTTCGTTCAGGGCAGTGATCGCACCCGCTCCCATGCGTGTGTCAGCGCGAACCGGAGTCTTTCCGACACGCAGCTTGAAATCCTGCTCGGGGAATTTGAGTCGCCAGATAAAGGACTTCTTCTCCGGCCTCGGCGGATGTGTGTTGTCGACAGTGAGACCGCCGATGCATTCCACATCTTCGATGTGATCGTGGGCGGGTTCGAGCCGATCGAAGAAATCCCACCACTCCTTTCGTGCGTCACGCCGGTGATACTCGAGGAGGTAGCCGAGCAACTCACGCCACTGGAGCTCACCGCCCTCAACGCCAGCGACGAGCGCGTGACGAAGCGCAAGCACACGCACGTCATCATCTCGGCGTTTCTTCTCATTTTCCTCGTCGCGTTTGGCTTCGTCGGCCGCTTTCTCTTCTTCCGGGTTGAACCATGTCGTCTCAGTGGGACGAAGCGAGATCAGCCAGTCGCGACAGAGGCGGGTCGAGAGGCAATCGACGGCGTTGTAGTCTTCGATCTGCTGGAGCAATGAGTCATCGCCGGTTTTGAGCCAGTTCTCGAAGGCGACGATGCTGTCGCCGCCGCTCGTGATCTCCTGCGTTCGCTTGAGCGTGAAGAAAACTTCGAGATTCTTGAGGGAGTATCGCGGCTCCGAAGTCTGTACTGCCTCGCGCACTACCTTATATAGGTCAACCAGCTTGCGATCGCGGAGCAGGTCGTCCACCTCGTTCTCGCGCGTTCCGTAGGACTGTGCGAGCCGTTTGATCGCGCTCTCGTGCCGGCTCGAGCCTCCGTATTCGCTCGCCAGGCGCTTGAGCGCCGTCTGCTCGTAGGACGCGTAGTGATACACGAACGCGTTGGGATACTTCTCTATCCGCAGGGTGATGAAGTCGAGCGCGTCCTCGAACGCCTTTCTCTCGGAGTCGCGGTCGCGGGCCCAGAATGATTTATAGCGATCCTCGCCCGCCTCTTTGTAGTGAAAGCCGAACAGATACTCGAGCGACCCTTTTGCGGAGAAAACCGGATCGCCCTCCATGTCGAAGAAGAGATCGCCTTCGTTCGGCTCGGGAAGGCGTGCGAATCCGCGTAGCTCGAGGGGAGGCAGAACCTCCACGCGATTCTCGCCGGTGGTGCGATTCACCATCTGAAGACGCGCCTGCGAGCGGAGCCGCTCGAGCGTCGACTCCTGCATTCTTGTTATAGTGACAGTGGGATCGAGGTCACCCAACGCATTGATCGTAGTGATGCCCGCGGTGCGAAGCTTCTTCGCCTGAGCACCGCTGAGTGCTGCAACGAGTCGCAGGTTTCCTGTCTTGTCCCATTCGTCGTCGCATCGCTCCGACCAGTGGCAGAGCTGGCACTGAGGACAGCGCTCGGCGGTCGTGACGCGCTCGTTGCCTGAAACGAAGAGAGCGAATCGCTCGCGCGCGCGGTTGCAGTAGTAGAGGTAGTCGTGCAGCCTGAGAGTGACTTCAGATCCGTCGCCGAGCATCACGTGGGCATGCGTGGGGCGGACGCCCTGCTCGCGCGAGATCATCTCCGAGTAAACGCAGAGCTGGACGACGTGCTTGGGTTTAGCAGTGCGCGCGAGCTTCGTGTCGGCGACTTCGTATGAGTAGTCGCCGAGGTCGGAGGGGGTGTCGACCTTGAGAAGGAAGTCCGAGTATCCGTGCCAGTCCGGTGCGGTGAGCGCTCCCTGGTAGATCACGTCCGCACCAGCGCGCATGGCTTGGCGAGTTCGATCGGCCATGGCTTGTATCGAATCGTCATGTGCGATCTCGACGACCACTCTGCCTTCGGCTTTCAGCTTACCGAGGTAGAGGTGTTCGTGTTCGAGTCCTTTTTCCTTGAGTATCTCGAGGTATGCGTCGTCCTGGCTCGTCGGCGCAGCGAGTGCGCCGCCCATTAGCTGGAAGTCGAGGGCAGTCGCGTGCGTGCAGCCGAGGAAGTTGAGGAGGTCGGTGGCGGAGTAGAGGGGACGGTTAAAATGCAGCTTCATTCAGTGACTGGCGGCCATCGGCTATTATAACGCCGGCGACTGACAAGGCGCCGCAGATTCTTGGCGGCCCCGGGCCGGCGCGCGGGAACGTAGCGTATCTACCTAATGAATTAGCCCATCGCGTTCGCAGGGACTAACTTCGGCGCACAGCGGCCGATGCAGTAACGAGACCTGACAACGATATAATCGACATTGCCTACCGATTGGTCCCGCGAGGAAGTAGAGGCGGTAACAGCTGATTACATCGCGATGCTCCTGAAGGAGCTTCGACGTGAGCCCTACAACAAGACCGCGCATCGGCGTAAGCTCGCACTCGTTTTGGCAAACCGCTCCGACGGTTCAATTGAGCGGAAGCACCAGAACATCAGCGCGATCCTCATATCTCTTGGACATCCTTACATCTCGGGCTACAAGCCCCTCGGTAATTATCAACGGCTTCTGGCGGAAGTTATGGCCGAACGCATCGCCACCGATCGTGTGCTCGAGGCGACCGTGAGTCAGGCAGTCGCCGAGCCGGCGCCGGTTCCGACCGTCGCGGACATCCTCTCAAGGCTAGAATCGGCTCCCCAGTCCGCTCCCTTCGTCTATCCTCCCGTCGGCGATCGGAAGCGCGAACTCAGGCAATTTCCTCCACCTGTGAATTACCTGGAACGCGAGGCGAGAAACGCCTCCCTTGGCAGAGCTGGCGAAGAATTCGCCTTGAATTACGAACGGGCAAGACTTATCCAACTCGGGAAGGATCACCTAGCCGATCGAGTCGAACACATTGCGCTTGTTGAAGATGGACGAGGGTTCGACATTCATTCCTTCGAAGCGGGAGGT
>JALYJX010000067.1 GCA_030775065.1 Gemmatimonadota bacterium
GCCGGTGGAGGATGCGCGCTCACTTACAAACGCCATCCAGCGCCTGGGAGAGGATATCGCTCTGCGCCAGAGATTGGGGGAGGCGGGGCGGAGACGCGTCTCGCGGTATGCGCTCGCCGAGGCGCTGGCCGCATGGGACGAGGTAATAGGGTGGCAGCCCACAGTGACTTCGAGTTCATGATGAGTCTACGCCAGCGATCTCCGATGATGATCGTGAGGGCGCGTTGACCGGTCACGCATCGCCCGCCAATTGTGAGCCGGTATCGAGCAAGCTCAGGTGAAGCCTGTAGAGATTCGCGTAGAGCCCCTTCAGCGCGATCAGCTCGCTGTGAGTGCCCTGTTCGACGATTCTGCCCTGGTCCATAACGAGGATTCGATCCGCCATCCTGAGCGTCGAAAAGCGATGCGAGACCAGGAGCGTGGTTCGACCTTGCGCGAGCTCCTTGAAGCGGCTGAACAGCTCGAACTCGGCTCTGGCGTCGAGGCTCGACGTGGGCTCATCGAGAATCAGTAGAGCCGCAGGCCGAGCCAGCGCACGGGCGATTGCCATGCGCTGCCATTTACCTCCCGAGAGGTCATAGTCTCCGAATCGGCGGCCGACGAGCGTATCGTAGCCCCCCGGCAGGTCCTTGAGAGTGTCGTCGATTCCCGCGAGACGAGCTATGCGTTCCACCTCTGCTCGGTTGTCGAGAAGGCGACGCCAGTCACCATAGGCGATGTTGTCCCCTGCGGAAGCCTCGTAGCGGCCGAACTGTTGGAATACGAATGCGATCTGCCGGTGGAACGAAGCCGGCGACCATTCGCGAATGTCCGTGCCGTCGAAGCAGATGCGCCCGCTGCGTGGCTCATAAAGACGGCAGATCAACTTCACCAGCGTCGTCTTTCCCGCGCCGTTCTCTCCTACAAGACCGACGATCTCGCCGGGGCGGATGTGAAGTGAAACGTCCCTCAGTGCAGGCTCGGCGGAGCCGGGGTATGCGAAGCTCAGGTCCTCGATCTCGAGTTCACCGCGCCCCGGCCCGGCGTGTTCGGCCACGCCTCCGACAAGAGTGGGTCGCACAGCAAGAAATGCTCTCAGGTTCGAGATGTGCATCGCATGGCCAATCGCCGCACTCAGCGAGCCGACAGTGCGTTCCATCGCCACGCGGAGTCGCCCGCCGGCGGCGCCGAATACGGCGACGTCCCCCAGCGTGAGACGTCCCTCCACCGCCCGAATGACAACCCGTACAAAGAGCACGTAGAGGCCGACGGTCATCAGCACCACCATGACCGAGCTGCCGAGAAAGCCCTTCGCGTGCAGCTGCCGGTCCTGGTCTCGAAACTCAGCCATCAACGACTGATACCGCTGGATCAGATATGGCGCCAAATCGAGCAGCCGCACTTCCGCCACGGAGTTGTGATCGGTGACCTTGGAGACGAAATAACCCGTCCACCGGCGCTTTGTCGTACGGCCGTGCTCGTTCCGGTAGTAACCTCGCGTCAGGCGCCACTGGAGTCGCAGGTACGGGAACGCCAACACGACGGCGAGCAGGAGGACGAATGGCTCGATGACGGCAAGAATTACCGCCAGTGAGAGCGCCTGTAGCGCGCTGGTGACCGTTCCCAGGCCGTGGACCACGAACCCCGAGATGTGCACCGCGGTGTTCCGCTGCGCCCTCTCGATCATCTCGCGTGATCGAGGGTCTTCAAAGAAGGTCAAGTCGAGCGTGGCGGCGTGCGAGAGGATCCTGGTCGTGATGGTGAGATTGATGTCATCCTCGAGTCGGCGCGAGAGATACTGCTGACACAGCTGCCCAACGCCCTCCGCGAGTGTGAGACCGAGCCCCAGCACCAGCCACGGGATGATCGGCGACGGATCGGCGGTCCCGGAGCCAGCGACCGACACGGTCGCGTTGATCATGCCGCGCGCGAACAGCGCCAGTCCGGCCGGGATCACGCCGCGAACGACCGTCACCACAACCAGCCCTGACGCGATGCGCGGGCTGGTCGACCAAACGAGCTTGAGCGCCCACAACGCGTCTGCAGACAGCCGGCGCGGATCCACAGCTTCCGACTGCGCGGCCGCTGTCGCTTGTTCTGACGCGCGCTGTTTGCTCAAGGCGTTCGCCGGCCGAGCCGTCGTGCCATCCTACAGCTTCGTCAACTCGAAGATGCCAACTCCGTATCGGCAGCCAAAACTGTTCTGCGCTGGGGAGCCCGTCGGATCGACATCACGTATCAGCACGCCCTTGTCATCAACGTACGCGAAACTGTCGATGCGGTACTTACCGTCCATCATGCTGGTAAGAAACGGCACCGAGAAAACGCGGTGCGCGTCGAACTCGATTCGCTGCGGTCCTATCGGAACGGAAAAATACAGCTTGCCGCCTGGCGTGAGCATCCTGTAGAGATTTTCCCACCCTCTGCGATACCCGTAGTAGTCCACCGTGTCACCGTATCGGCCCAGCCCAAAATGCTCGAGCACGTGGAGACAGGAGAGGGAATCGGTGCATTCATCGAGGTCAGGGTGCTCCTGCATCAGGTCGCATTGCCTGAAGGTGATGTTCCTGGCAGCGATTTCCAGGGGGCGTATGTCCAGCACCTCGATTGGCCGAAATGACGCGACATGAGTCACGAATCCGTCAACGCGCGACCCGACGTCGATATGCGACCTGGGGCGATTCTCATAGATGAGCTGGGCTACGTGAAGATCCTGATGAAAGTAGCCCCTGCTCCCCCTCGCTCCGCTCTGTTGTTGGCGATTATGCAGGGAGGGCTGCGCTGCGCCGATTGCGAACGCATCCGCGTCCTCTCCGATTTCAACGATTTGCGCCCTCAACACGGCGCGGTTGCGGAAGTAAGGTCCGACGCCGCGTACACTTCGGACAAACATCCGCGGGTCCAGCCCGAAAAGAGCCATCAGCCGGAGTAGCCGACGAGCGATCATCATCGCTCGCTCACGCGCCTCTTCCGCCTTACCCATGTCGTGAAGATGGATTTTATTTGGCAGTTACGCCATGGAGTAAGAAGCGCAGGTGAAAGCGGTCAGAATCAGGACCAGAACGGTCAGACCTAGAAACAGAGCCATCGTTCCCGCGCCCATGTTTCACAGCGTGGGACTGAATTGTCACCCATGGCTATGGTCTCACCTTTCTGAGCCTGTCGAATCGTTCGACGCAAAGATTCGCCTCATGCGTGACGAAGGATTCACCGGAATTTTCTGGGAGGATCTGTATGGCTACATGGACCGCAGAACGACGCTCGCGCCCGACTCCATACTGCTGACATTCGATGACGGTTACCTGGACAACTGGGTGTATGCCTTTCCCATTCTGAAAAAATATGGCATGAAAGGAACGGTTTTCGTCAACCCCGACTTCGTCGATCCGGGGACGGAGGTACGGCCAACGCTGGAGGATGTATGGGCCGGTCGCTGTCGCATGGAGGAGCTGGATGGAGTCGGGTTTCTCAACTGGGCTGAACTGAGAGCCATGGAAGCGTCAGGGCTGATCGATGTGCAATCCCATGCGCTGACGCATACCTGGTATTTCAGCGGCCCGCGGATCGTCGATTTTCACACACCGCAGAGGCTCACTCCATATCCATGGCTCGCTTGGAACGCGCGACCAGAACGCAAGCCGTTCTACATGAAGGAAGACCAGCAGCATTTCGTACCATGGGGCTATCCCGTCTTCGAGCACGGGAAGTCGCTGGTGGTAAGGCGTTTCATTCCTGACGGCGAGTGCGTAGCGAGGATTACAGATTACGTGGCCGAGCAGGGCGGAACGTCATTTTTCCGGGACGCATCGTGGCAGGAAACGATTCGAACGCGGCTGAGCGACTGGGGTTTAGCGGATACCTTCCCCGGCTATTACGAGACCGATGAACAGCGGCTGGAGCGCATCCGGCAGGAGCTTTCGCTTTCGAAGAGCATCATCGAAACGAATCTCGACAAGCGGGTTGACTACCTCTGTTGGCCCGGCGGAGGGAACGACGAGACGACGCGGCGTCTGGCCATCGAGGTCGGCTACAAAGCGTGGACTTTGGGCTCGAAGGATCGTGTTCCCAAGCGCAACCTGCCCGGTGAGGATCCGGTCAGCATCAAACGCATGCCTACTACGAACGTTGTGATGTGGAGAGGCCATGAGATAGGACAGGGTGGCGCAAGGCATCAGATGCTGTGCATCGCCGCGCATCAGAAGTCTTTCTTCTCCTGGATCCTTTTGGGGTTATACAAATTGGCGGTTATCACGGGAAAAACGGGGCGGTAGATCGAGAAGGTCGGGCAGAGACATTGAAGCATCTGGGAGGGGAAGGTCTTGCCAAAGCGGCCGGATGCAACGCGTAACCGACTGTCAAGGAGCGCTGAAGTCGCCGCCATCTTCGTCGGCGCCCTGGCGTTGCGCTCGCTCAATCTCGCGCCCGTGCCGGGTTACGACGAGCTGTACCACATGCTCGCGGCGCGCTCCTGGGCCCTCGACGGTACACTCGCGATAGCTGACGGAACGTACCGGCGGGCGTCGCTCTTCACGATCGCGACCGGGATGATGTTCTCTCTCTTCGGCGAGAGTGTTACGGTGGCTCGCGTCATTCCCATCGTCGCAGGTAGCCTGCTCGTCGCTTTGGTGTTCTGGTGGACCCGTTCGGTGGCCGGACGCCTGTCCGCCTGGATCGCCGCGCTGCTCTTGTGCTTCGCGCCAGACGCCATCTCGCTATCGCGGTTCATCCGCTTCTATTCCCTGCACGCGCTGCTGTTCTTTCTCGGGGCGATCGGTGTCTTTGCATTGGTCACGCGGCCGCAGCATTCGTCGCGAATCAGGTTCGCCCTTATGATCATGAGCACGATCGCCTTCGCGCTCGCGATGCACCTTCAGAGCACCACCCTGATCGGGCTGGCTGGTTTATGCGTGTGGTTGATCGTCGTCGCCGGCCCCAACTGGGTTCGCCAGATCAAAGCGCGCCCTGCGGCCCCCCGGATCGCGCTTGCCTGCGCTGTGATTGCGTTACTTGCTTTTTTCACGGCCGTTCAGACCGGCTATCTGGCGCACCAATGGGATAGGTACAACCGGCTGCCGTTGTGGAACGAGGGGACCAGGGTCGCTTTCTACCATTGGCGGTTCCTCGCCAAGTACGCCACCCTTTGGAGCCTGCTTCCGGTGGCGATCCTGGTCGCGATTGCCCGCCGACCGCAGGCCGGCTTCTTTTGCGCGACCCTCGTGGTCATCGGATTGATTGCGCTTTCGCTGGGCGCGAACCGTGGTGATCGGTACATTTTCTATCTGACGCCGTTCATCTACGTGTTGTGGGCCATCGCCATCGCCGAGCTCGTTCCTGTCGTACGAAGGCTGAGCAGGGATGTGAGCGAGCAATTTCTGCCGAGTCGGATGCGGGCCGCTGCCAGCCTGTGGGTGCAGTGGCTGACACTTGGGTCGATGGCGTTGTTTTTGGTGGCCGGCAATCGAGCCGTTTTGGACGTCTTCCGTGCGGGGCCGTTCCCCAGGCTACGTGGTTCCGTCGACTGGCCCGCCGCGAGCGTCGTGCTCAGACCCATCATCAGAGAGACTGAAGTAGTAGTGACAACCAACGCCCTGGGCGCGATCTATTACCTCGATCGTTACGATTTTGAGGTAAGCGCGAATCACCTCTCGGAAATCAAGGGTGGCAAGGAGTTCTCGCTCGACCACAGGACCGGTCGCCCCGTCATCAGCGCGCCCGAGTCAATCGATCGCATCGTCTCATGCTACTCGAGCGGTCTGTTCGTCACTGAGAAAGGACGCTGGAACAATGAGCGGACTGGGATCGGCCGCGCTGCTGCGAATCAGCTGCTCGTCTCCGCTGAACCTGTCGCGCTCGATCCGCGCTGGCTGATGCTCGCCTTCAAATGGAAGCGCGCGACTGAAGAGCCGATCTCACCCGAATGTGCGACGATCAGACGGCTCACCAGGAATCGCGTGGCAGCAAGGGTGGGTAATTTTCGCTGAGTCAATTGGGAGCGGGACATCCGCGCACGTCCTTGCAGTAACATGCCGAGGTCACAATGCAGTTCAGACTCCGCGATTACTCGTCTCCCCTCCAGGTGATCGCGCACCATCGACGCATGCGCGAGGCGCCGTTTTGGTCCCCCGATCGCCTTGATGCGTGGTCGCGGCTTCGCCGCAAGGAGATGGTCGCCCATGCGTATGACCACGTGCCCTATTACCGGCAGATCCTGGACGAGCACGGGATCGATCCAGGCAAGGTTGATCGCGACGACGTATGGCGCCGGATCCCGCTCCTGACCAAAGACATCCTACGTGAGCGTGCCGGTGATTTGACCGCAACGGGTGGGTTCAGTCGCGGCGCAGTGTGGTGCGCTACCTCGGGTTCCACCGCCGCGCCGCTACGGTTCTTGCTGGACCGGCAAGTGAATGCGGCGGCCTTCGCGTTATTCTGGCGCGCCTGGAGTAGCGGTGGCCACTGGCGGCTGGGTAAGCGGCAGGCGGCCCTCAAAGGCTTGAACCATCCCGAGGGCTGGCGATACCACCGGGTGATCCAGACCCTCGAGATGTCGTCGGGCCGTCTGAACCCGCCTATGGCACGCAAGTATCGCGATTTATTGGAGCGTTATCGTCCACGTTTCCTGCGCGGCTACCCCTCGTCCATGTACCTCTTGTGCCGTCTGCTGCGCGAGGCGGGGCTCGAGGCCCATGTTCCCATGGTGATCTCGGGTTCCGAGATGCTGCACGACTTCCAGCGCACAATGATCGAGTCGGTCTTGCGCACCCGCGTCTACAACCACTACACGCACTGGGAACGGGCGACCTCGATCCTGGAGTGCGAGGCCGGGCGAATGCACGTCCAGGAAGACTATGGCCACAACGAGATCCTCGATCGCGACGGCAAACCAGTGCCGCCGGGGGTGCCGGGCGAGATCACTGCCACTGGCCTGTACAACCTGGCTATGCCGCTCATCCGTTACCGCACGGGCGATGTCGCTCGGTGGACTACGGAGCAGTGCACGTGCGGGCAGACGTTCCCGACTGTCGAGCGCATCGAAGGCCGCCAGAACGATTACCTCGTATCGCAGAGCGGCGCGCTCATCCCGAGCACGTACGCGGTGACCGGATTCAAGGCATTCCCCGAGCTCTTGTACATTCAGATCATCCAGCGCGATCTGGAGGGCGTCGAAGTGCGCATCGTCAAGGCCCCCAGCTACAGGGATCCCGAAGACACACACCGGGTCCGCGACGAACTCCAAATCCGTCTGGGTCAAGAGATGCGGCTCGATATCCGTTTCTGCACCACCGACGAATTGGAGCGAAACCCGGTCGGAAAGATCCGGAGCTGTTACAATCGGCTCCCGGCGGAGCTCATCGAGCGTTACGGGCTGCCCGCGGTGTGAGAGTTTGATCGCTCACGACGGAAATTCTTCCCGGCGATTACGTCTCTTGAACGCCGTCGCGGCTTTCCCCGGGTTTCAGCACGCCCTCGTCCTGCTTTGCGCCATCGCGGTGGGTGTCTGCTTCGGACTGTCCTACGGTCTGGAAACGCAAGCCGTCTATCTCATGCATCCACTGCGAACCCTCGACCCGGAGTTTCTCCGTTTCGACTGGCACGCAGCGCACACGACGATGTATCACCCGCACTTCTCCCTCTTAATTTCCGCGCTGTCCTTATTCGCCCCGCTGCCGTGGGGAGTCGCGATAGCAAACGTGGCGCTAGTCACCGTCTACATTCTCGCCATCTACGTTTTCCTGCTCGCCTGCTTCAGGCGAGACGCCTTCCTGACAATCGTGCTCCTCATGTTCCTGGTGGTGCTCGAAAGGACCACCAGCATCGCCGTCAGCCACATCCTGACGTTCCGCTTCGAACCCTCGTCAGTGGCCGCCTGCGGTGTCATGATCGCCTTGCTGTTGATGCTCTCGGAACGCTACGCGTGGTCAGGGCTGGTCCTGGCCATCGCCGGCTTTTTCCACGCGAATTACCTGATACTCGATTTCGTTTTTTTCGGTTGCGCCCACATGGCGTTGGGGCGCCGTGGACTCGTGCACAGGCTGCTTGTTCAGCTTGGCCCGAGCCTGGTGCCGCTCGGCATCGCGCTACCCATGATATATGCCGTGGCCGCCGATCCGCTCGCGGATCAGGCTCGTTACATATTGCAATTCATACGTGCCCCTCACCACTATGCGCCGGGTGCTGATCTGAGCGAGTTTTCAGCCTTTTTCGGATGGCATCTCCTGGCATTGAGCTGCATTGGTCTGGCCGGCGATACACGCGGGATATCATCGAGACTCGTTCGGGTCTATCTGGTGTTCACGACCCTCGTCATCGTCGTCGCTATTTTTTCGACAGTAGTCCACGTGCCTCATGTATCGCAGTTGACCGCCATGCGGATGGCGCCGTTTGCCATTCTGCTCGGCCAGCTGATCATCCTCACCAACATCGTGCCCATGCTGCGAGCGGACGCGAGCAGGCCGGCCACGACGGGGCAGGCCGGGTGGCGGCCGGTTTCGGCGACACTCGGAGGTATCGCGCTTCTGACGTACTATGCCCTCGCCACCGGACCGCTGGATATCGCTCTCGCCGTAGTGGCCGTCGCGGTCCTGTTGGCCTTTCATCGTTCCGCCAACGGGGATCTCGCGATACGTCGGGTTGATGCCCCGGCACCATGGTTCAGATTTGGAACGGAGGGTCTCGCGACAGGGGCTCTGGTCCTCGCGTTACTCGCGGCCATCCTTCCACCAGGATTCTTGGGCGGTCACGGCTTATCGAGGGCCGCCGCATTCCACAAACGTTACAACGTCGTGTTAGGCGAACCGAAGCCTTTCCGCGAGCTTTACGCTTTTGCGAGGTCTACGGCGCCCGAGTCTCAGTTCGTTGTTCCGCCGAATCTGAGTTCGTTCCGTGTATTCGGGGAACGCGCGATCGTCGTGGACTGGCAATCCACGCCTATGATCCCCTTCGAGTGGGTTGAGTGGTATCGTCGACTGGGGGAGATCAGCGGTCGGCCGGCGGTGAAGAGCTTGGCGGGAGCGGTCGCCGGCTATGCACAGATGGATCAGGCGCGAGTGGATCGGATCGCAGAGCGTTACGGCGCGGACTACGTAGTCCATCGCAAGCCATTCGACCCTCGTCGGATTAATGGCAAGGTCGTTTTCTCCAACTCGAGGTTCCTGGTATTTCATGTTAATGAGAGGCGACCGTAGCCATGTTCCAGACGGTCGCCGCCACATGTTCGAACCTTGGGTGTTGCCCGTGAAGAGACCCAGCCTGGGCTTCGTGCTCAAAGCGACGCTCAGCGTGTTGCTGCTCGCGGATGTGTTTCGGCGCGTGCGATGGCAGGAATTGTGGGAGGCTGTTCGAGAGATCGACCTGCTCTTGCTCATTTTATACGTTGCGCTCGGCTCCGCGGGGTTGGTCGTGAGCGCCGCCAAGTGGCTCCTCCTCGCGAGGTCGCTGCATGTTCAGGCGTCGCTGCCGCAGCTCCTATCGCTTTACATGATCGGCAACCTGTTCAACCAGGTCCTCCCGACCAAGGTCGGCGGAGACGCGGTTCGTGCCTACGAGCTCGGGAAATCTTCCGGGCGCACGCAGGAGTCTATCGCATCAGTATTCATGGACCGTGCAACTGGCTTCGCGCTAATGGTGCTGATGGTACTCGTCGGCCTGGCCTTCGACAGCCGGGCTGTGCACGACCCGGCCGTCGCGCTCGCGGTCGCCGTAGCGATAGGTGGGTGCACCGCGCTCGTTGCCCTGGTCCTCGCGCCCTCGTTGCTCGATGTCGTGGTACGGTGGCTGCCGGCAATCGTGGCAAGGGGTCTCGCAACAGCGGTCACCGCGTTCCAGAACTCAATCGAGGCGTACCGACAACAGCCTGCGGTGTTGCTCGCAGGACTCGGCTATTCGTTCCTGTTCTACGCCACCACGGTCATCGCCATCTACACTGGCTGCCTGGCATTCAACGTTCGGCCCTCGCTGGCAAGCCTCGCCGTGGCCGTCCCCGTCGTCCTGACCGTCTCGGCGGTTCCGATCTCGCTCGCCGGATTCGGGCTGCGAGAGTGGGCTTATGCACAGGTACTCGGCTTGGTCGGCGTGCCGGCCGCGGTAGGACTGAGCCTTGCCCTGCTCGCCCGCGCTCGGGGGCTGGTCTTTGGGCTCATTGGATACCTGTGTTACCCGCTGGTCGGCCGGACTTCTCAACCCGGCGAAGCGGGATCACGGGCCGCAGCCGAAGCTTCCGACAGCGCGGAGACGCCGGTCGTGCGATGAGAATCCTCATGGTGTCGCCACAGCCCTTCTTTGAGGAACGCGGAACTCCGTTGAGCGTACGCGGCAGGCTGGTCACCCTTTCGCGGCTTGGCCATGAGGTCGATCTCATCACGTACCATCTCGGCCGGGACCTGACGATCCCGGGCGTATCGATCGTGCGGTCGCCGCGAATCCCATTCGTCCGCCATGTTCGCGTCGGGCCATCGGCAATGAAGATCCCCCTGGATGTGCTCCTGTTCTGGACAGTGCTCGCTCGCTTGCGCCGTGTGCGCTACGACCTGATCCACACTCACGAAGAAGCCAGCTTCTTCGGCGTCGTGCTCGCCCGCGTGTTCGGTGTTCCGCATCTCTACGACATGCACTCTTCGCTTCCGGAGCAGCTTTCGAATTTCCGTTACGCGGCGTTCCGCCCCCTCATTCGCGTGTTCGAGTGGCTCGAGGAGCGAACGATCCGGGACAGCAGCGCGGTCATCACGGTCTGTGCCGCCCTCGCCGAGCACGTGAGACAGATCGATGCCAGCGTGCCACACGTGATGATCGAGAACGTCGCGGCCGAGGCCGATCCGAGCTCCGCTATGAATGCTGACCCGGTGGATGTCAGGCCCGAATACGGATGCGACGGCAAGCGACTCGTCGTTTACACAGGGACATTGGAAGCCTACCAGGGCATCGATCTGCTGATCGCCAGCGCGGCTGACGTCGTCAAGCGTCGACAGGACGTCTCCTTTCTGCTTGTTGGCGGACAGCCCGACCTGGTGGAGCATTATCGGAACGAGGTGGATCAACGCGGGCTTTCCCTCTACTTCCACTTCACCGGTCGCCGCGCGTTGGAGGAGATGCCCCGGCTGCTCGGATCCGCGGACGTCCTCGTATCTCCGCGCTGCCACGGTATGAACAGCCCTCTGAAGCTCTACTCCTACCTGCGCTCCGGCAAACCGATCGTCGCGACGGACATCCTTGCGCACACCCAGGTCTTGAACTCGGACGTGGCGCTTCTGACGAAAGCGGAGCCGCGGGCGTTCGCTGACGCCATCGTCTCGGTGCTCGAAGATGATACTCTCGCGACGCGCCTCGGACGCGAGGCTCGTCGTTTCTTTGACAACCGCTATCCCCAGGGAGCGGTTTTGGAATCCACGGAGCAAGTTGTGCAAATGGCGGTGGCTGCGCCGCGGCAGCGACGCGCACCGGCGATCCTTGATCAGCAATACGCCGACTCGTACGACCAGGACAGGTTCGGCACGGCGTTCGGCCGCTATCTCCAGGATCGAGAGGTTGCTCAGTTCCTGTCGATGCTCGATGGCTTATCAGGCAGAACGCTTGACTTGGGGTGCGGGACGGGAAAGCTGTCGATTGCGCTACTTCAGCGACGCCGGGCAGTCATCTCAGCCGACTTGTCCAGAGAGATGCTTCGTGTGCTCGACTCAAAAGCGCGGGCGGCAGGGGTCCGTCCGATACGAGTCGTGTGCGACGCGCACAATCTGCCATTCAGAGATGGCGCGTTCGAGTGCGTGGTCTCGTCGCGGATGCTCATGCACGTGGCGGACTGGAGACGCGCGCTGCTCGAAGCCTGCCGCGTCACGTCGCGTGCCATCGTGGTGGATTTTCCGCCGCGCCGCAGCCTCAGTGGCCTGGCGTTTGTCGTGAAGCGCGGCGTCCGCCGCGTCACGGGCGGTGGGCTGTCACCGGCAGCGATCCCAACCACTCGTGCGCTACAGGAGCTGGAGCGTCACGGGGTCAGCGTGGTGACTTCGTCACGGGAGTTCTTCCTCCCGGTCGCGTTGCACCGGCGCCTCGACCGACCCGCCGTCTCAGCCCGGATCGAGGGCGTATGCCGGCGCTTCGGCCTGGTAGGCTTGCTGGGCGCCCCCGTCACCGTCATGGCAATGCGGCAATCTCATGATCGTGTTCCGGAATCAACGGCATGACAGCTGAGCGAGTCCTGGTCACCGGCGGAAGTGGCTTCATTGGGACTCATCTGTGCCGACGGCTGGTCAATGCGGGATGCCGGGTCCGGACGCTTGTCCGGCACCCCGAAAACGCCGCGCACCTCGCGAAACTCGGTGTAGACGTCGTGGCTGGCGACGTCGCAGCAGCCGACGCCACGCGGCGCGCGACACAGGACATCGACGTTGTCTATCATCTGGCCGCGCTCTACCGGCAGGAGGCGCTTCCTGCGCGCGCGTACCACGACGTAAACGTCACGGGCACCGAGAACATGCTGAGCGCATCGCTGGCGTATGGCGTGCGGCGATTCGTTCACGTCAGCACCGTTGGAGTAGTGGGCGTGCCGCGCACGCTCCCGGCTTCCGAGGATGCGCCCTACCAGGTCATGAGCAACCCCTATCAGGCGTCCAAGGTCGAAGGCGAAAGGACTGCCGTGAGGTACATGCGAGACGGAAAACTCGCAGTAACGGTGGCCCGACCCTCGGGGGCTTACGGGCCCGGCGACACGCGGTTTATCAAGTTGTTCAAGGCGATCCAGCGGGGATGGTTCTGGATGATCGGAAGCGGTGACGTTTTCTACCACGCGACATATGTAGACGATCTGGTCGACGGGCTACTGTTGTGCGGGAACCGGAAGGAGGCAGTCGGCCGGATATACAACATTGCCGGCGCCGAGCACGTCACGGTGAAGACGCTCGTGACGCTCGTCGCCGAGGCGCTTGGCGTTCGCGTCCCGAAGCGGCGTGTTCCCGCCTGGCCAGTGCACGCGCTAGGTCATGCGTGCGAGCTGATTTTCAAGCCACTCGGAATCGAGCCGCCTCTGTACCGTCGTCGCGTGGAATTCTTCATGCTCAGTCGTGCCTTTGACATTCGACGCGCGCGCGCCGAGCTCGGCTTCGCGCCTGCCGTAGAT
>JALYJX010000068.1 GCA_030775065.1 Gemmatimonadota bacterium
CTGTTGAGCGGTCAGGCCAAGTCGCCGAAACTGGTTGTAGTGATTCACTACGTCCGTGAGCGTCGCCGCGCTTCCGTCGTGGAAATATGGCGGGTGCTGCCAGAGTGCGCGGAGCGGAGTTGTCCGATACATCTTGTTAGCCGTACGCATCGCGTAGCTCGGGTTCATTCCGGTTTCCGCCGGCGCGTGCAAGCGGCCGTCGTTGTTGTCGGTGCCGCTCCCGCCGACGTGGCAGCTGATGCACGATTGACCGAAAATGGCGCGTCCGCGATCGGCCGCCGCCGCGTCGAAGCTGCCGGCTGCCGGCTGCGGCGCTGCGAGGCTGTGCTGGTAGGCTCGCAGCGACGCCAGCTTCGGCGTCACCATGTCCGGACTCTGTTTGATGTCGATGGCGAGCCGGGGATCAGAAAAAATTCCGCGTCCGTGCATCTGCGTTACCGCAACGTACGCGTTCCAGTACGATATCGGTCCCTCTGCGGTGTAGGTCTCGTTTTTCACCGCAGCGAGTCCGTACGCCGGTGGCAGAACCAGGGGTGTGCTCTTGCCGTCCAAGTTGTAACGCGGGTCGTATTTTCCTGGTCCCCAGGAGCTGTAGACAGTCTTTTGCGCGGGCGTGATCGCAGGCGAGAGCGCGATGATCGCGCCGACATTCAGATCGCGATTCGGCCAACCGTCCTGCCGACGCCCGATGCCCTTCGAGAATGAATTATCGACGGTGGAATGGCATAGTGCGCACGTTATGCCGAGGCGCGTGAGGGTGTCCTTGCCATTGACAGTGCTCACCGTTCCCTTGAGTCCGACGACTGCATTCAGCTTGAGCAGCGTGACTGTCGTCGCGGGATCCTTGAGATCCACTTTTCCCGCCTTGATTGCGGCGGCCACATCGGGCGGGATGGCGTCTGCATCGACCTTGAGCCCAACCGAAAGCGCGGTTTCAGGGCTGACCGATTTCTGCACGACTTCGTGCATTCGGGCGGTATCGGTCCAGAACTGCTCGTCGCCGAACGTATCGAAACGGAATACGCGTTGCCCTTCGGCGAGATTTGCGGCGGAGAGGTCGTCACTCGCCGGCTTCGAGTCAACAGTTACGGCGGAGGCCGCAGACTCGGCCGGCGGTTGCGGGTTGGACCTTTGACAGGCAGGTGCGACCAGAATGGTCACTGTCGCCAACGCACGAAATATCCACATAAACGCCTCCTCCTTGTCCGCTAAATCGAGATGCCGATACTGCGGCTGGTTGGGCTAAGACCTACGGCAAGTAAGATAGTGCAGTCTTATCTGCAATATCTAGGCGCGTACGGCTCGATTTTGTCCCGGGAACAGGTAGCTGTGTGTCGGCTGACTTCATCGTCATGGCGTAGCCTCAGACGTGGTTGGTGAACATCCTTCTTCAACGTTTCGCCGGGCGGGTTTCCTTTAGAGGGGTACTGATGGGGTCACCAGTCTTTGATGTTCACAGTCCCGCAGGCAAGGTGCTCGCCCAGCTTCGTCACGGAGCGATGACGGTCAACGAGCTTGCCAAGGCCTTGCGAACCACGGATAACGCTGTTCGAAATCAATTGCGGAAACTGAAGGAAGCGAGGCTCGTGACTCGGAGCGGTACACGTCCGGGCAAAAGCAAGCCGTCGACTTTGTACGCAATTACGCCAGAGGGACAAGTCCAGTTTTCGACAATCTATCTGCCAGTGCTGACGCAGTTTCTGCGGGTAGCAGAGGGCCAATGCGCCGGGAAGCAGCTCAGCTCGTTCATGACTGCAACCGGCAAGTCGCTTGCGAAGCGATATCCCAGGCCGAGGGGCCGGCTCGAGAATCGGGTCCACGCCGCGGCGAGACTGCTGAGGAGCTTCGGTGGCCTGACAGATGTGCGAGCGACAGACGGGATTCTGGTGATTCGAAGCAAGGCATGTCCGCTGGCCGCCCTGACTTCTGAGCACCCGGCAGCCTGCAAGGTCCTCGAGGCGCTACTGGGAGACTACATCTCGGCCCGCGTGAAGACCTGCTGCCGCCGGGACGAAGAGCCCCAATGCTGCTTTGAGATAAGCAGGTAACACGAGCGCGGTAGCCCATCCCGGTCTGGTGGCGACCTTCCAAATCCGAATCAAACTGCGACTCTGTGACGGTCCCTCAAATACCCGTCCGGAAACGGTCGATGCAAAAACGCAGAATAAACTGCGTTATCTCGGGAGGGTTCGCGCAATCTCCCGGCACGGCTTGGCGATGCTATGATACCTTTCTCGTCTTCCTGATTTCATCCGGAAATCGGCGGAACCAGGAAGAGAGAAGCAGCAACTCGTCGATCTCATGGGTCGGTACAGCCAGCGCGGGTTTCTCGCTGCTGGTTCCAAAGATGTCGCTCGCCAGGTGCTTGAGCTGCATTCGCTGCCAGGACGATCGCGGCTTCGGGAGCTCCGCCCTTACTACGCCGCGTCTTACCAGGTAAACGCGGTCCTCGCCTTCATGACCTTTCACCGTGTACACGAACGAGAGCTGCTCCACGGCGAATCGCAGGCGGCCGAACTGCTCTCGCAGGACTTCCAGTCGTTGCAGCTTGTCCCGCATCGACGCTGCTCGCTCGAACTGAAGCTGCTCGCTCGCCTCCTCCATCTGGCTGCGAAGCGATTCCATCGGTCCGTCGCTCGCGCCATCGAGAAATGCGCGTGCCAGTGCAACGCGCTCGTCGTACTCGCCGGCCGAGCAGCCGGCGACGCAGGGACCGAGACACTTGCCGATTTCGTACCTGATGCAGCCCGGTGTGCGGGCGCCGAGCAGAAACAGCTCCTGCTGATCGCTGAAGTGCATCTTCATGTCCGACCGGCAGTCACGGAGCATCAGAACGTCGCTCAGCTCACGCAGAGCTTCCTCCATCCTCTGTGCTCCAACGAATGGACCGTAGTAAACCGACGCATCCTCGCCTGAAGGGCCGCGGACCACCATCAGCTTT
Source organism: Gemmatimonadota bacterium (assembly GCA_030775065.1). Classification (GTDB taxonomy): domain Bacteria; phylum Gemmatimonadota; class Gemmatimonadetes; order Gemmatimonadales; family Gemmatimonadaceae; genus UBA4720. The sequence continues at coordinate 2,942 of JALYJX010000068.1, forward strand.
GGAGCCGCGCCTCTGGTGATCTTGATGAAAGCGTAGTGCGTCTTGTCTCGTTTCATCGCGTAGTTGAGCCGCGGACGGAATCGCTTTATCAGCTTCAGCTCCTGGAGCAGCGCCGCAAATTCGCTCGGCGTATACTCCCAGTCTATCGCGACTGCCTCGCGCAGAATGCGCGCGCCCTTGTCCGCGGGATAAGCGCAGCGGAAGTAGCTGAGCAGACGGGTCCGGACGCGCTTGGACTTCCCGACATAGACCACTTCGCCGGTGGACGAGAGCATTCGATAGATACCCGGCCGATCTGCCGCTCCAGCGCGGACAATCGCGCGCATGTCTGCGAGCTGGGCGTCGCTCGTCGGCCCCTCCCTGGCAGCACCCCGGACCCTTGTCACGACTGGCAACGGGCGCAGAAAGTGGTGCTTCGGCCGTCTATCGCGTGAGTCCCAATCAGTCGCGCGCCGCATCGCGGGCAGGGCTTGCCCTCCCGGCCGTATGCCTGGAGACGCTCCGCGAATCTGCCGCGCTCACCTCTTGCATCGCGGTAGTCGCGGAAGCTCGTGCCACGCGCATCGATGGCTTCGTTGAGAACCGAAACAATGCCGTCGTGGAGAGCCATGGCTTCGCGCGCGGTGAGAGACCGCGCCGCGCGTGACGGGTCGACGCGCGCGCGCCACAGCGCCTCGTTGGCGTAGATGTTTCCTATCCCCGCGATTTTGCGCTGATCCATCAAGACCTTCTTTATCGCCTGCACTGAGCCCCGAAGAACGCCCGATAATTGTGCCGGACCGAACGATCGGTCAAGAGGCTCTATTCCGAGGGCCTCCGTGTATTCGATGAATCTTGCCTCGCCCATCAGTGAGACAGTGCCTAGGCGGCGAACGTCGCAGTAGTGAAGGGCTCGACCGCGGGGAAGAGCAAATCGCAGAGTGGAATAGGCGAGCAGCTCCTTCTCGATCGACCCCTCGTCGACGATGAGCGCTCCGGTGAAGCGCGGCTGCACCAGGAGCCGGTCGCCTGTCGAAAGATCGATCACGACGAGTTTTGCGCGCCGCCAGCTCTTTTCGATTCGGGCGCCATTGACGCGTCTTGCCAGCTGTCGAGGGGTCACCTCCCTGAGAACGTCCGGGCGAGTGACTTTGACGCTTTCGATTATCGATCCCGATATCGCCCGATTCAGGTCGCGAGCGATCGTTTCGGTCTCAGGCAGCTCCGGCATTTCGCTCCAGCTCTCGCCACGCGATGTCTCGGCGCATCTGTTTTCCCTCGAGCGTCACACGCTCCGCATACTCGCGTGAGCACGCCGCCGCCTCGGTGAGCGATGACGCCACTCCGGTGATGGCCAGCACTCGTCCTCCAGCTGCCAGAGTCCGGCCGGATTCACCGTCACGCTTCGTTCCTGCGTGAAAAACGTGTATGCCTTGCGGAGGCGCGGGAAGGCGAATCTCATCGCCGACGCGGGCAGAATCGGGGTACCCTGCAGCGGCAACCACTGTGGTGACAGCGTGCGCGGGATGCCATTCAATTGCATCCGCATCACCGAGCGAGTCGCCGCTCGCTATGCTGTGCAGTATTCCGAGAAGCGAGCTCCTCATGAGCGGAAGGATCGTCTCGGTCTCCGGATCACCAAAGCGACAGTTGAACTCCACGACGCGCGGACCGTGGTGCGTCAGCATGAGGCCGGCGTAAAGCAGCCCCTTGAAGGGACTGCCGGCGTCGCGCAGGGCGGACAGCGTTGGCAGGAGAATACGATCGGTAACTTCTCGGATGAGATTCGGCGTCGCGACAGAGACGGGCGCGTACGCCCCCATCCCTCCGGTGTTCGGGCCGAGATCTCCGTCGAGAAGGCGCTTGTGGTCCTGTGCCGGGAGCATCGTCACAACGCTTGCGCCGTCCGTCAGAGCGAAGATCGAGAGCTCCTCGCCGGACATGAACTCCTCCACGAGGACCTCGGCTCCCGCGTCGCCGAAGACCCGATCGCCGAGGATCATCTCGATTGCGCGCTCTGCCTCCTCGATGCTGTGGGCGACAACAACGCCCTTGCCTGCGGCCAGTCCGGAAGCCTTGATCACAATCGGAGCACCATAACGCCGGACGGCCTCCTTCGCTCTGCCGATGTCAGAGTGGAGGGCTGCCCGCGCTGTTGGAATGCCGGCGGCGATCATTAGCGCTTTCGAGAATGCTTTCGAGGTTTCGATCCGCGCAGCGGCTCGAGTCGGGCCGAAAATCTTCCGGCCGTTCTGGGTGAATAGATCGACGATCCCTGCCTCGAGCGGCGCTTCCGGACCGACGATTGTCAGATCGACATCAGCCCGCTCCGCAAACGCCGCGAGTCCGTTTGTATCCGTCGCTTTCAGTGGGATGCAGTCGCAAATCTCCGCTATGCCGGCGTTACCGGGGGCGGTGATCAGCTCGAGCGCGGGATCGTCGGATAAGAGCTTCCATGCGAGAGCATGCTCCCGCCCACCGCCACCGATCAAGAGCGCCTTCATCGCCTAAACCAAATTGACCACGGAGAACGCAGAGAACGCGGAGAACTGCATTTTAGGGGGAACAGCTCACGCGACCGCTCTACCCGAACGCCCGTTCAACATCCTCCAACAGATCCTCCACATCCTCCACTCCGCAAGAGAGACGAACGAGCCCCTCGGTAATCCCCAGGTGCGCTCTACGGTCCGGCTCTACCGAAGCGTGCGTCATCGATGCCGGATGACTTATCAGGCTCTCGACACCGCCGAGTGATTCGGCCAGGGAGAATACGCGGACCTTCGAGAGCACCTCTGCCGCTCGGTCCTTTGTTCCCATCTCGACGGAGATCATCCCCCCGAAACCTGTCATCTGTCGCCTGGCCAGCTCATGTTGAGGATGTGACTCGAGGCCGGGATAGATGACGCGCTCAGTACCGAGCTTCTCCGTGAGATAGGCGGCGATGCGGCGGCCATTAACGTCGTGCTGCCGCATCCGCAGGTGCAGCGTTTTCGTCCCGCGCAGCGCGAGCCACGAATCGAACGGGCCGGGAACCGCCCCTGATGCGTTCTGAATGAACTGAATCCGCTCCGCGAGATCGTCGTCGCGCATGATTGCGATGCCCCCGACCATGTCGCTATGCCCATTCAGATACTTTGTCGTTGAATGGTACACTATGTCCGCCCCGTACTCGAACGGCCTCTGGAAGAAGGGCGTGGCGAAGGTGTTGTCCACGATGAAGAGCGCGCCGGCGCGCTTGGCGATCTCGCCGGCCGCGGTGAGGTCGGTAATGCGCATCAGTGGATTCGTCGGCGTCTCGACCAGGATCGCCCGCGTGTTCGGCGCGCATGCATCGGCGATGTTCTGCGGATCACGGGTGTCGACAAACGAGAAGCAAAGGCCATAACCGCGGAGAATCTTGTCGAATAGCCGGAACGTTCCGCCGTAGACGTTCTCGCCGCAGATGATGTGGTCGCCGGACTTGAACAGCTTCATAATCGAGTCGAGACAACCCATTCCACTCGAGAAAGCGAACCCGTGGATGCCGCCCTCCAGCGCCGCCACGTTTCGCTCGAGGGCTTCCCGCGTCGGATTCTTTCCCCGCGCGTATTCGTATCCCTTGTTCTTGCCGAGCGCTTCCTGGACGTAAGTGGAGGTGGTGTAGATCGGCGTCATGATCGCGCCGGAAAGAAGGTCCGGCCGCTGGCCGGCGTGAATCGCGCGGGTTGCAAACCCGGCGCTCATGTCTTCGTCGAAGATGCGGGCCATGCTGTCGCAGTGTGGGTGAGCTTCAAAGATAGCCGGAGCGGCAAAGCTTCGTCGCGCTAGATTACGCCCCGAGTTATTGGTGCGGGTGGAGCTGGTGTCCAGTCAGTGACGCCGCGAACGGGGAGCGTTCAGCGCGCGACAGCACGCTGGGAATTGGCCCGCGCGGGCTGTCACTGACCGGACACCAGCTCCACCTGCACCAATGGGTAGGCGCGGTCGAGCGAAAAAGAGGAGAGATGGATGGCGAATGAGGGATTGATGGTAAGTGTATCCGGCGTGCGGGGGCGCGTCGGAGAAGGGCTCACCCCTGAAGTGGTCGCGCGGTACGCGGCAGGGTTCGGTGCCTGGGCGCGCTCACGTGTCGTCGGCGATGCAACGATCGTTGTCGGCCGGGACAGCCGTGTGTCAGGCCCGATGTTTCATCGCGTCGTGTTGAGCGCCCTTCAGTCGGTCGGCTGCAACGTCATGGACATCGGGATGACGCCGACTCCAACTGTTCAGCTCGCCGTCGAGCATCACCATGCCGCGGGCGGACTGGCCATAACCGCGAGTCACAACCCGATCGAGTGGAACGCTCTCAAGTTCATCAGCTCGTCGGGACTCTTCCTCGACGGCGAGGAAAGCGCCGCAATGCGCGCGGTCGTCGACGGTGAGATCCCCCGCGCGACGTTCGACAAGCTGGGCGTTATCGCTGAAGACGCAGAAGCGATTGCGAGGCATCACGCCGCGATTCTCTCGATTCCTTTCCTCGACGTTGATGGAATTCGCAGACGGCAATTTCACGTCGCCCTCGACTGCGTCCGCGGCGCGGGCGGCGCTTTCATGCCCAAGCTCCTCACGCAGCTTGGATGTCGCGTGTCGGCCATCAATCTGGAGACCGACGGCCGCTTTCCGCGATCGCCTGAGCCGGTCGCCGAGAATCTGGGAGAGCTCGAAGCCCTCGTCGTTTCGTCCAAGGCTGACATCGGCTTTGCCGTCGACCCGGACGTCGACCGTCTCGCGCTGGTTTCCGAGGAAGGGAAGGCGATTGGCGAGGATTACACACTGGCGCTCGCGGCCAGGGTCGCGCTGCGGCACCGCGAAGGGAATGTCGTGACCAACCTTTCGACGAGCCGAATCGTCGACGACATCGCTCAGGAGCAGGGCCGCAAGGTCGTTCGATCTCCTGTTGGCGAAGTCAACGTCGCAACACGGATGCGCTCGGAGAAGGCTCCAATCGGCGGGGAAGGCAACGGCGGCGTCATCCTCTCCGAGCTGCACCTCGGCCGCGATGCGCCACTTGGCGCGGCGCTGATCCTTCAGCTCCTGCACGAGGAGAGCAAGTCGCTGTCGGCAATCGTCGCCGGCTACCCCCGCTATTCGATCGTCAAGGACAAGCTCGACCGGCCGGCAGCTCCACTTGACACCGTTTATCAGGCGTTGCGGAAGGTTTTCGCCGACGCGGACGCCGACCTGCAGGACGGACTGAGACTCACGTGGAGCGATCGCTGGGTCCACGTTCGCCCCTCCGGAACGGAACCAATCGTGCGTGTCATAGCGGAAGCGCCCACTGAAGACGAGGCGCGGGATTTGATCAGACAGTCCCGGGCGCCTCTCGACGCACTTTCCGGGTAAATTGCAGCAGGCAAATAAGGGGTTGTGTTATGTGTGGAATTGTCGGCTATATCGGGGATCGCGAGGCGACCCCTCTTCTTCTTGAAGGTCTGAAACGGCTCGAGTACCGCGGCTACGATTCCGCCGGGGTGGCGGTGATGAACGGCGAGGGCGTCGATACCCGGAAAGCGGCCGGGAAGATTTCCCGACTCGAAGCGGCCCTCGCCGCCCAGCCGATAGTGGGCGACACCGGAATTGCCCATACGCGATGGGCGACGCACGGCGCGCCCAATCAGTGCAACGCACATCCGCATGTGGACTGCAAGGGGCACATTGCGGTGGTCCACAATGGAATCATCGAGAACTCGACCACCCTGCGCGCTCATCTCACCGAGATCGGGCACAAATTCACCTCTGAGACGGACACCGAGGTAATCGCTCACCTCATCGAGGAGGCGTTCGACGGAAACCTCGAGGACGCGGTCATCGAAGCCCTCTGGCAGATCGAGGGCACCTACGGCATCGCCGTGGTATCGAGCGAGGACAAGAACAAGATCGTCGCCGCACGAAAGGGAAGTCCGCTTCTGATCGGACTTGGCGACGGCGAATACTTCGTCGCCAGTGACGCATCGGCGATTCTCGCGCACACCCGCGAAGTCGTGTATCTCGACGACGGCGAGCTGGCGGTCCTCACGCGGGACGGCTACCGCGTGATCGACCTGCGCGCGGTGAAGCAGGACAAGAAGGTAAGCAAGATCGACTGGGACCTGAGCCAGATCGAGCGCGGCGGCTTCGACCACTTCATGCTGAAGGAGATCTTCGAGCAGCCGGAGACCATCGAGAACTGCATGCGCGGCCGCCTGCTTTCCGAGGAAGGAACGTCGAAGCTCGGCGGCCTCAACATGAGCGACGAAGAGCTTCTGAAGATCGACAACATCGTCATCACCGCGTGTGGAACGAGCTGGCACTCGGCCCTGATCGCCGAGCACATGCTCGAGGAGCTGACGCGCATTCCTGTCGAGGTCGAGTACGCCTCCGAATTCCGCTATCGGAATCCGATTGTAAACGACCGCACGCTGTGCATCGTCATCTCCCAGTCGGGAGAAACGGCCGACACTCTGGCCGCGATGCGCGAAGCGAAGAAGCGTGGCGCGAGAACGTACGGAGTAGTGAACGTTGTGGGATCGACAATCGCCCGTGAGACCGACGGCGGCATCTACGTACACGCAGGTCCGGAGATCGGCGTTGCATCCACGAAGGCGTTCACGAGCCAGGTCGTCGCCCTCGCGCTGTTTACATTGAAGGTCGCTCGCCTCAAGGATCTTTCCCTGGTTCGTGGGAAAGAGATGATCGAAGCGCTTCAGGCGTTGCCGGCGCAGGTCAAGCAGATCCTCGATCGTGCGGAGGAGATAGAAGGGCTCGCCGAAGAGTTCAAGCGGGCGCAGAATTTCCTGTACCTCGGGCGGGGATACAATTTCCCGACCGCTCTCGAGGGGGCACTGAAGCTCAAGGAGATCAGCTACATCCACGCAGAGGGGTATCCCGCGGCGGAGATGAAGCACGGTCCCATCGCGCTGATCGACGAGATGATGCCGGCGGTATTCATTGCGCCGCACGACTCCGTGTTCGACAAGATCGTCTCGAACGTGCAGGAGGTCAAAGCCCGGAAAGGGCGTGTCATCGCCATCACCAGTCGCGAGGAGCCGTCGCTCGCTGGTCTGCTCGACTATGAATTCCGCGTACCTGAAACGATCGACATGCTGGCGCCGATTCTCGCGTGTGTTCCGTTGCAGCTTCTGGCCTACTACATCGCTGTCAAGCGGGGGTCGAACGTCGACCAGCCGCGCAACCTCGCGAAATCAGTGACCGTCGAGTAGCGCCTGCGCGTTCTGCTTCAGCGGGTATCGCGGGCGGAGGTGCGCATCGAAGGCCGGACGGCCGGGCAGATCGGTCGCGGCTTTCTCCTCCTCGTCGGCTTCACCGCGACGGATACAACAGCGCAGGTCGAGTGGATGGCCGAAAAGGTCGCGGGCCTCCGCCTCTTCGGCGACGACGAAGGCAAGATGAATCTGTCGCTCGCCGACGTGGGAGGTGCGCTGCTCGTGGTGTCGCAGTTCACGCTGTATGGAAACGCAGAGAAGGGAAGACGCCCGAGCTTTATCGACGCCGCGCGGCCGGAAATAGCAATTCCACTGTATGAGTCTTTCGTCACGGGGCTCCGCTCGAGAGGCTTTCGCGTCGAGACGGGCGAATTCGGCGCGATGATGGATGTCGATCTCGTGAACGACGGGCCGGTGACGCTGCTGCTCGAGCGATAGCCGCGGGGTGACCAGTCTGGCCACGGTGAAGGTCGTCCTTGCGTCGAGCTCGCCACGAAGACACGAGCTTCTCCGCCTGATCGGCGTCGAGCACCACGTAATCCCGGCCGATGTTGACGAGAGCCAGGCACCGGGAGAGAAGCCGGATGCTCACGCCGAACGACTGGCGAGAACCAAGGCTGAAGCCGTAGCCGCGGACCGTCCGCAATCACTTGTCATCGGCGCGGACACGATCGTGGTCGTCGACGAGCGCATCCTTGGCAAGCCCCGCGACGTGGCGGATGCCGCCCGGATGCTGCGCATACTGAGCAATCGAACTCATGTCGTCATGACTGCGGTTGCCGTTTCTCTCTCTGGACGTACCCTGTCGCTCGTGGAAAAGGTTGCCGTGACGTTCCGCGAACTCTCCGACGATGAGATCGCTCGCTACATCGCAACGGGCGAGCCGATGGACAAGGCCGGGGCGTACGGAATTCAAGGATATGGTGCAACAATCGTAAGGCGGATCGAGGGCGACTATTTCGCCGTGATGGGCCTCTCCCTCGTGCGCCTCGTGGACCTGATGGCGGAGCTTGGTGTGCGCTACGACTTCGCCCGATAGCGCTCCGACCAGATCTCGAGCCGGTTCGCCACGTCGGCCACTTCGATTCTCTTCATTCTTCCCGGACGCGTTTCCATCGAGACAGGGCTGGCCTCGCCGGGCTCGTGGTACGCGTCGATCACGAGATCCTGGAATTTGCGGTATGGCCCGGTGCGTCTCGGATCGCTGTAGCCAATCAGGCCCACGACGGGACGGTCGAGCGCGACCGACATGTGAAGAGGGCCGGTATCCGGGGCGAGGACAACCGCTGCTGCATCGAGGATTGAAACGAGTCGTCTGAGGCCTGATCCCAGCTCGATGAGCGGGGACTCGCGGGCGGTGGAATTGATTCGTTCAGCAGCAGCTTTCTCGCGCGCCGATTCTCCACCGACAAGCACGGCACGAAGTCCGTATCCACTCTCGATCAGGTCGCAGACCGCTGCCCATCGCTCTGGAATCCAGTCCTTATCGGGTTTGCTGGTGCCAACGACAATCGCGGCGTAGGGACGGCCGACTCGCCTCGCCCAGTCGCGCTGCCATTCCCGCTCGTCGTCCCACGGTCCAAGACGCCACTCGACCGGGTCCGGCGAGATTCCAAGCTCTTCGAGAAACTCGAAATACTGGTCCTGCACGTGCTGGATCGCATTCACGCGAATCCGACGGTTCGTGAAGAGCCAGTTCAGGTCACGAGCCCGCGCGCGGTCGAAGCCGAGTCGCACGGGTGCACCCGAGAGCGCGGTGACCAGCCCTGCCTTGAAGTAGACCTGAAGATCGAGCAGCAGATCGAACCGGCTTTTCCGAAGCTCGCGCCGTACATCCGCAAACGCGCGCCAGCCTCGGCCACGCTCGAATGTGATGATGTCGTCCACCGCCGGATGTCCGCGCACGAGCGAAGCCGGGCCCGGCTGAAGCACCCACGTTATGCGCGACGCAGGCCGATGCCGCTTGATGGCATTGATGACGGGTAGGGCGTGAACCGCGTCGCCCACGGCGCTCATCATGACTATGCAGATGCTATCCATCGGATACGCGGTCATCGGCGGGTGATCCAGCGCGGATGACGTGCTCCCAGTGAGACCTGAATCATCCGGCGAGATCCATTGTCCGCGCGCGCAGCGCCTGGATCTCGATGTCGTCAATCACCAGCCCGCGCTGGTCGCGCCACTTCCGAATCGACCGCTCGAGCCGGTCGATGTTCGCCTGAAGAACAATCGGATCGCCCGGGACATGAAAGCGGATTCGATCGACGTCCAGGATATGCGCGCGCGAGGCGTTCTGTTCGCCGCCGGCGATTCCCGTGACGAGAATGTTCTTGAGGTTGAGGTCTGGGTGGTGGGCGCCGGCGCGCGACAGCGCAGCAAGGAGTGCGGCCGCTTCCTCTAGAACGGTATGACGCCGTTCGCCGCGCTCTTTATCGGCCAGCAGCGAAGCGAGGTCGGCGCCACCCGTGAGCTCACGCGTCACGACATCCGTCCGCCTGAGAATCACTCCCGCCCGATAGACGACATAGGCGATTATCTCCGGAGTCGACACTCCTGCCTCACGGAGCTGAACTGAAGTGATGAGCTCGCGAAGTCCACGCGTCGGCGGAAAAAACAGATCTGTGCCGAGGCGGGCGAGAGCTCCACCTCGCATCGAGCGACGGACGACAGCGGAAGGGCAGTCATCGTCGAGATCGATCGCATAAACGGGAGCGCGCCCCTCGAACTTTCGCGCGCCCTCCTGTCGCGCAGCGAATGCGTACACCGACTCTTTCTCAAGAATTCCCTCGAGCGCGGCTTTGCAG